>PKWT01000402.1:0-149 GCA_003132125.1 Micrococcales bacterium
TCGGCCGATCGAGCGGCTTCAACTGATCAAAGGCCTGCGCAGGACATTCACAGGAAACTCCCAGACACGGCATACAGACTTGTGGCCGTGACCACTAGCCCCCCCGAGGCCAAGCTCCTCGTCGTCGAGGACGAGCCCAACATCCGCGA
>PKWT01000402.1:195-2615 GCA_003132125.1 Micrococcales bacterium
GGTGGCGATGACTACGTCACCAAGCCGTTCAGCCTCGAAGAGGTCGTCGCCCGGATCCGTGCGGTGCTCCGACGGACCCGGGGAGAGAACGCTGACGACGCTGCTACCTTGCGGTTCCACGACCTCGAGCTCGACGAGGACTCCCACGAGGTCCGACGTGGCAAGCGCGCCATCGAGGTCTCCCCGACCGAGTTCAAGCTGCTGCGCTACCTCATGCTCAACCCCAACCGGGTGCTGTCCAAGGCCCAGATCCTCGACCATGTCTGGGACTACGACTTCCGCGGTCAGTCGGGCATCGTCGAGTCCTACATCTCGTANNGGCCAACGTGACTCACCCACCCACGCAACGGCCCCGCTGGTCGGCGATCTCGCGAGGCACCCCCCGACTCGCCGCACTGCCGCTGCGGGTGCGCCTGGTCGCCCTGCTGGTGCTGTTGCTGCTGGTCGCCCTCTCGCTCACCAGCATCGCCACGAGCGCCGTGATGCGTCGACAGCTGATGGACAGCGTCGATCGCGACCTGAACGCCGCCGCCGAGCCGACTGCCTCGCAGGTGCTGACCCAGCTGTTCAACCACAGGGGCGAGGGGATCCCCACCAACTACGCCGTCCGGTTCATGCCGACCGATGGCAGCTCCGCGTTCGGCGTCAACCCCACTGGTGAGCGGCTCCACCCCAATATCCCGACCCTGGCCCTGAACGACCCGCGTGTGGTGAACGGCACCATCTTCACCGTGAGCTCGACCGACGGCGAGATGCGCTGGAGGGTTGTACCCGGACAGCTGCGCGACGGCTCGGCCACGTTCGCCGTGGCCGTGCCGCTGCGTGGAGTCGACACGACGATCCAGCGGATGTTGAGCTTTACCATCCTGATCGGCCTGGCCGTCATCGCCAGCTGCGCGCTCCTTGGGTGGTTCGGCGTACGCCGCGCGTTCCGTCCGCTCTCCCAGATCGAGGACACCGCCGCAGGCATCGCCGGGGGCGACCTGACCCAGCGCATCCCGGAGCCCACCAGCAAGGACGAAGTCGCAAGCCTGGCTCGTTCGTTGAACGCGATGCTGGCGCAGATCGAGCAGTCCTTCGCCGTCCGTGAGGCCTCTGAGGAACGGATGCGCCAGTTCGTCTCCGACGCTTCGCATGAGCTGCGAACACCACTNNATCGAGGACGAGTCCATCCGCATGGGAGGCCTGGTCGAGGACCTTCTGCTCCTGACCCGGCTCGACAGCCAGCGTCCGTTCGAGAAGGGGCCCGTGGACCTCACCGTGCTGGCCGCCGATGCGGTGCAGGACGCCCGTGCCCTGGACTCCACCCGACAGGTGCGACTGCTCGGTCTGTCGGGCGACCTCCAGCCAACCACCATCGAGGGCGATGAGGCCAAGTTGCGCCAGGTTGTGACCAATCTCGTTGGTAACGCTGTGAATCACACACCTCGTGGCACGGACATCGAGATTGCAGTCGGCAGCGACGCCGGTCGCGCCATGCTCGAGGTGCGCGACCACGGCCCCGGTGTCGACCCGGTCAAGGCTCGCAAGGTCTTTGAACGGTTCTACCGCGCGGACGCCTCCCGGGGCCGCGGCAACGGCGGTGGTAATGGACTGGGCCTGGCCATCGTGGCTGCCATCGTGAGCGCCCATGGCGGTCGAGTCGGCGTGGCCGCCACGCCCGGCGGTGGTGCGACCTTTGTCGTGGATCTGCCCACAGCCAATTCCCAGTCAGAACCCAGCAACGTTTGAGGCTCATCGGTTTGAGTAGAGCCATCAACCACCAAGGAGGTCCCGATGACGCAGCAGCCGCCGCCACAGTCCCCACAGCTCCCACAGTCCCCTCAACTCCCCGAGGGTTCGCCGGAGCCGACAGCGGCGCTCTGGTACGACCAGACGCTGCCGCAGCCGCCCTTCTCGTCATTCCCTCAGGCGGATGTTGAGCCTACGGTGGACCCACAGACTCCGGCTGAGCCGCGCCCCGCTGTGTTGACGCAGCCCGGCGTAGAGCCCGCTCAGCCGGCCAAGCCTCGCAGAATTGCCGAGCTGGTCACCGTCGCCGTCCTCGCGGCGGCCCTGGCCAGCACCGGAACGTATGCCGTCACGCGCGTTGATGAGACCGCTTCACCTTCGGCGCAAGCCGGGGCCAGCGCGACCACCGCAGCGGCGCCGGTCGTGCAGGCCGACGCCTCGGCCCCCAACTGGTCCGTCACGGCCGCGGCAGTGTCGCCCAGCGTGGTGGCCATCTCGGTGACCAGCGGTCAGAGCGGCGGGCAGGGCTCGGGAGTCATCTTCGANNACATCCTGACCAACAACCACGTCGTGGCAGCCGGGGGGCAGAACTCACAGATCACGGTGACTCTGAACGACAAGCGCACGTATGACGCGACGGTCGTGGGCACCGACCCCACCACCGACCTGGCCGTCATCAAGCTGACCAA
>PKWT01000402.1:2620-3082 GCA_003132125.1 Micrococcales bacterium
CTCAACCGGCCCGTCACCACCTCCGACCAGCAGCCCAGCGACCCCTTCGGGCAGCAGCGGTCCTCCGCTGATCCCGTCGTGACCAACGCCATCCAGACCAGTGCCGCGATCAACCCCGGCAACAGCGGCGGCGCCCTGGTCAACGCCAGCGGCCAGCTGATCGGGATCAACTCCGCCATCGCCTCGCTGGGGTCCTCCGGCGGTTCGTCCCAGAGCGGCAACATCGGGATTGGCTTCGCGATCCCGGTCAACGAGGCCCGGTCGATCGCCGAACAGCTGATCACCACCGGCAAGGCCACGCACCCCTACCTCGGAGTCAGCTCCAAGGACGGTGTCGTGCCCGATGGATCCGCCAAACGCGCCGCAGCCGTCCTCACCAACGTCGCCAGCGGGACACCTGCCGACAAGGCAGGGCTGCGGGTCGGAGACGCCATCATCGGCGTCGACGGCAACTCCATCGAC
>PKWT01000379.1 GCA_003132125.1 Micrococcales bacterium
CCGGTGTGGGATCACATCATTGCCACCGAGCCGCTGAGCCCGAGCAGGCGTGCCTCGCTGGGGTGGCAGGGCCGACAGGGCGTCGGAGATGGCGGCAACCAGTTCCACTACTACCGACTCACCAGTGACAACAGGCTCGTCTTCGGCGGCTATGACGCCCTGTACTACTACGGCTCCGACCTGTCCGAACGACGCCAGCGCCGTCCCGAGACCGAGCAGCTGCTCTACCTCCACATGCTCGCAACCTTCCCTGGCCTGCAAGGGGTGCGCGTCACGCACACGTGGGGTGGTGCCATCGACACGTCAACCCGGTTCAGCGCCTCGTGGCAGCGGGCCTTCGGGGGCAAGGTCGTCTCGGTCCTGGGATACACCGGGTTGGGCGTCGGCGCGTCACGGTTCGGTGCGCAGGTCTGTCTGGACCTGTTGGCCGGCCGGGACAACGAACGCACCCGGCTGGAGATGGTGCGGCGTTCACCGTTGCCCTGGCCGCCGGAGCCGGTGCGCTGGTTGGGGATTCAGCTGACAAGACGCAGCATTGCGCGAGCCGACGAACATGGTGGGCAGCGCGACATCTGGCTACGGTTGCTGGACAGACTGGGTCTGGGCTTCGACTCCTGAGCCCGGCCCTTGGTTGCCAAACGACGTCTGCTGGAATGAGGATCACCGCAATGACTCGCTATGGCCCGCAGTTCGGACCTGACATCACGTTCCTGGGCGTGCCGCGTTGTGACCTCGACGAGCCCGGGACGTATGCCGACGCGGACGTCGTGATCCTCGGGGCGCCCTTCGATGGTGGTACATCGAACCGCCCGGGTGCGCGGTTCGGCCCGATGGCAATCCGGATGACCGACTACCTGCCGCACGACGGTTCACGTCCGAGCCTNNATCGTCCTCGGCGGCGACCACTCCATCGCGTTTCCCGACGCCAAGGGCGTGGCCAACGTGCTCGGGCACGGCCGGGTCTCGATGCTTCACTTCGACGCGCACGCCGACACCGGTGAGATCGAGTTCGGCTCCCTGTGGGGACACGGTCAGCCGATGCGTCGGCTGATCGAGTCAGGCGCCCTGCGCGGCGACAGGTTCCTCCAGATCGGTTTGCGGGGCTACTGGCCGCCACCAGAGACGCTGGACTGGATGGCCGTCCAGGGGATGCGCTCGTACGAGATGACCGAGATCGGTCGCCGTGGTCTGCAGGACTGCCTGACCGAGGCTTTCGTCATCGCTATGGACGAGTGCGATGGCGTGTTCCTCTCGGTCGACATCGACGTCTGTGACCCTGGCCACGCACCGGGCACCGGCACCCCCGAACCCGGCGGGCTGACTGCCCGCGAGCTGCTGGACTCGGTGCGCCGGATCTGTCTCGAGCTGCCTGTGGTCGGCGTCGACATTGTCGAGGTCTGCCCACCCTTTGATCATGCGGACATCACCGCAGCCCTGGCCAATCGCGTTGTGTTGGAGGCTCTCTCGGCGATCGCACGACGACGCCAGGACGCTCGCGATGGAACCGTGTGGGATCCCAGTCAGCCGCTGCTCGAGGGTCGCTGATCCCAGTACGGTCCTGACTCCCCAGAGCGTTTCCAGTCATCGCGCGGCCACACCTTGCCGGGGACCCTGTCGACATGCTGCAATCGGCATATGACCACTGAACGGCTACAGACGGTGAACAGTGTTCTGGACGAGACTGATAACCGGCTGGAAGTGGGTCAAGCCGCCGGAGCAAAGGTGTGGCTGTCGGGATTCCCCGTGTTGGACAAGACGCTGGCCGGTGGGTTCCGCTCGGGTGAGCTGGTTCTGGTGGGCGGGGGACAGGGACTGGGCAAGACCACCTTTGCACTACAGGTCATGCGCAACCTGGTGGCGACCGGTCACACCGCGGTCTACTTCTCGTTCGATCACGACAACACCACGCTGATCGAGCGGTTGATCGCCATGGGAAGCGGCCGAGATCGCCGGGTTGTCCGGGGTTTCACTGAAGCGGGTACGTGAGGCGTTCGAGACTCGACAACGTAATGAGCCGAAGCTTGAGGCGCGGCTCACTGGCACGGAGGCCGGGGTTGAAGCGGTTCAGGAGCTCCGTGAATACGGTCGGAGGTTGCACCTGCATCGCTCCAAAACATCCGACACCGACGTCGAGGCCATGAAGAAGGTCATCGAGACGATTCGTGAGGACACGGGGCAGGCGCCGTTCGTGGTCGTCGACTCCTTGCAGAAGGTCCATCTCGCCGGGTCCGGGCTGCTCGCGGAGGACGATCGGGCCACCCTTGTCGTCGAAGAGCTCAAGGACCTGACGTTGGAGGCCGGTGTGCCGATTCTTGCCATCGTCGCTGCCGGCCCGATCTCGGGCAAGCGGATGAGGGTCAAGGACCTGCGCGGGTCGTCGACCGTTGCCGTCCCCGCCGACGTCGTGCTCATACTCAACGACAAGTTCGATGTGGTGGCCCGGCATCACCTGGTCTACAACCTGGCCAGCGCCGAACGGTTCAAGAGCTGGGTGATCCTGAGCATCGAGAAGAACAGCAATGGCATCGACAAGGTGGACCTCGAGTTCGAGAAGCAGTTTGCGCAGGGCAGGTTCGATCCCAATGGTGGGCGGGTCGAAGAAGAGCTGCTGGACGACCGAATCTTCGTCGAGTAGCCGCACCGACCACAGATGTCCGCCACTGTGTGCCGATACCTGGCCACTGGGTCCGCAGGGGCAGCATCAGCCGTTCGGTCAGACCTCGTTCAATCGCTCGTGTCGCTGCCCTCTCCGTGCTGCAATAGACCATGGCTGCACGGCAATCAACGACGACGAACACGATGGTTACGGGGCGGCTGCAGTCTCTGCACAGCTTCCTCGAAGAGATCAACGACCGGCTCAAGGCAGGTCAGGTCGCCGGCGCCAAGGTGTGGCAGTCCGGCTTCGGTGCCCTGGACAAGGCACTTGCCGGCGGTTTCCGCTCGGGTGAGCTGGTACTGCTGGGCGGTCCCCAGAGTGTGGGCAAGACCACGTTCGGGCTCCAGGTGATGCGAAACCTCATTGCCGCCAACCACAGCGCCGTCTACTTCTCGTTCGAGCATGACAACCACACTCTGCTCGAGCGGCTGATTGCCATGGAGGCAGCCGAGATTGCTGGCCCCACCGCGGTCCCGTTGCATCGGGTCCGCCAGGCGTTCGAGGCGCGACACAGCTCGGAGCAGACGTTGGAGAGACGACTCGAAGGCACGCTGGGTGGGGTCGAGGCGGTCCAGGCGCTCGAGGGTTATGCCCAGCGGCTACATCTGCACCGTTCACACGGGTCCGACACCGACGTCGACGCCATGCGACGGGTCATCGAGACCATTCGTGATGAAACGGGGGAAGAGCCGTTCGTGGTCGTGGACTACCTTCAGAAGATCCATGTCCCCCAGTCCGCTGGCATGTCCGAGGATGAGCGGGTCACCCTGGTTGTCGAGGCACTCAAGGATCTGGCACTGGAGCTGGCCCTCCCTGTGGTGGCCATCGTCGCGGCCGACAAGAGCGGTCTGGCCACCGGCAAACGCATGAGGGTCCATGATCTGCGCGGTTCATCGGCCCTTGCCTACGAGCCCGACATCGTGCTCATCATCAACGACAAGTACGAAGTGGTCGCCCGGCATCACCTGATCTATGACGTGGCCAACGCCGATCGTTTCCGGGGCTGGGTGGTCATGACCATCGAGAAGAACCGCAATGGTGTGGACAAGGTGGACCTCGAGTTCCGCAAGCGCTTCGCCCAGGGCAGGTTCGACACCGGTGGCGGGTTCGTCGCCGAACAGCTGATCGACGAGCGGATCTTCGTCGAATAGCAAGTCGACCAGCAGACTTCGTGTTGAAATGAGCCATGACCTTGCTGGAACCAAGCATCATGCCTGAAGCAACCACCCAGACAGAGCGGCTCAAGACGCTGCGCGCCGTTCTTGAAGCGACCAACGAAGTGCTGAGTGCGAACGAACCAGCCGGAGCCAGGGTCTGGCCGTCCGGCTTCGCCCACTTGGACTCCGTGCTGACCGGCGGGTTTCGTGCAGGTGAGCTGGCCCTCCTGGGCGGAGGGCCGGGTCTGGGCAAGACCACGTTTGCGCTGCAGGTGGCGCGCAACCTCGTCGTGTCCGGCCACAGCGTCGTCTTCTTCTCGTTTGAGCATGACTACCACTCTCTGATGGAGCGGCTGATCGTCATGGAGGCCGCCGAGATCGCCGGTGCCGGCGCGGTGCGGCTGCCTGAGGTCCGTCAGGCGTTCCGTATGTCACAGGGTCCGGATCGGATGATGATGGAGGGACGGCTGTACGGCACCGAGGGAGGCGCCGAGGCGGTCGAGGCGCTGGAAGGCTACTGCGATCGGCTGTACCTGCACCGTTCCAGCGGAGCTCAAACCGACGTCGACGTCATGAGATCGACCATCGAGGCGATCCGCGAGCGTACGGGTAGGACGCCGTTCGTGGTGGTCGACTACCTCCAGAAGGTCAAAGCCGCCGCACCTTCGGGGGATCGGCGCCGGTCCGTCCAGCTGTCTGAGGAAGACCGGATCACCGTGGTCGTTGAGGGGCTCAAGGACATGTCGTTGGACCTGGCTGTCGCTGTTCTCGCCCTCGTCGCGGTCGACAAGAGTGGCTTGGTCGCCGCCTCGAGGACGCGAGTCCGGGATCTGCGCGGATCTTCAGCCCTCGCACATGAGGCCGACATCGTGCTCATTCTCAATCACAAGTTCGATGTGGTTGCCAGGCATCACCTGATGTTCAACACGACCAACGCCGAGCAGTTCCACCACTGGGTGGTCATGAGCATCGAGAAGAACCGCAACGGCGTGGACGACGTGGACCTTGAGTTCAGGAAGCGCTTCGAGAACAGCAGGTTCGATACCGACGGTGGACGGGTCGAGGAGGAGCTGGTTGACGATCGAATCTTCCGCGAGTAAGCCCCGATCCGGTCACCTCGCCCTGACAGAAGGACATTGACGGACAATGGGGGAGTGACCTCACCGCGCAGCATCGCCATCCTGGGATCAACAGGTTCGATCGGCACCCAGGCCCTCGAGGTTGTGGCCGCCAACCCTGCGCGCTTCCATGTCACCGCGATCAGCGCCGGCGGCGGCAACCTCAACCTGCTGGCCCGCCAAGCGGTCGCGCTGGATGTCCAGGCGGTCGGCGTGGCGCGAGGGGAGCACGACATCATCGCGGCGGCCATTCGCCAGATGGCGAGTGAGGCTGGACGTCAGGGCTTCATGCCGCAGATTCTTGTCGGGGAGCAGGCCAGCACCGACCTGGCGGCTAGTGGAGCAGACGTGGTGCTGAACGGCATCACCGGCTCGATCGGTTTGCGTCCAACTCTGGCTGCCCTCACGTCGGGCAGCACCCTCGCCCTGGCCAACAAGGAGTCCCTGATCGTCGGTGGCTCGCTGGTCAAGGCAGCGGCCGCGCCCGGTCAGATCGTCCCCGTCGACAGTGAGCACAGCGCTATCGCCCAGTGCCTGCGCGCTGGCACGGCTGACGAGGTGCGCAAGCTTGTGATCACGGCCAGCGGCGGACCCTTCCGGGGGAGGAGCCGCGTTGAGCTCGAGTCGGTCACTCCCGAGCAGGCTCTTGCCCATCCGACCTGGGCCATGGGGCCAGTCATCACCACCAACTCGGCAACGCTGGTCAACAAGGGCCTGGAGGTCATCGAGGCCCACCTGCTCTTCGACATACCGTTCGAGCGCATCGAGGTCGTCGTCCACCCGCAGTCCCTGGTCCACTCGATGGTGGAGTTCGTCGACGGCTCCACCATTGCCCAGGTCTCCCCCCCGAGCATGCTGATCCCCATCGCCATGGGGATGGCCTGGCCAGACCGGGTTCCTGACGCGGGCCCGTCGGTCGACTGGACAAAGGCAGCCACGTGGGAGTTCTTCCCGCTCGACGAGGAGGCCTTTCCCGCTGTCTCCCTGGCCCGGAAGGTGGGAGCGGCCGGCTCCTGCTTCCCCGCCGTCTTCAACGCAGCCAACGAAGAGTGCGTCGCCGCGTTCCTGCACGGAAACATTCGCTTCGTCGACATCGTCGACACGGTCGAGCGGGTGGTGGACGAGTGGAGCGACCACCCTGAGAACAATTCGGCCCTCCTGGACGTTGATACCGTATTGAGCGCCGAGACATGGGCGCGACGACGAGCCCGTGTGGTCCTGGGCCTTACCGGAAGTGAGACGCTGGTTCTGTGATGTACCTCCTCGGCGTGCTGTTCGTCGCCCTCGGCATCAGTGTCTCCATCGCCTTGCACGAGGTTGGCCACCTCCTGCCCGCCAAGCGGTTCGGCGTCAAGATCACCCAGTACATGGTCGGTTTCGGCCCGACCGTGTGGTCGCGCCAACGCGGCGAGACCGAGTACGGGCTCAAGGCGATCCCGCTCGGTGGCTACGTCCGCATGATCGGCATGTTCCCGCCCAAACCAGGCGCGGACCCCTCGATATTGCGCGGCTCGAGCACCGGTCGCTTCTCCCAGCTGATGGACCAGGCCCGCGACGAGTCGATGGAGCAGGTCAAACCAGGCGACGAGAACCGTGTCTTCTACAAGCTCTCGACTCCCAAGAAGCTTGTGGTGATGCTCGGCGGCCCGACCATGAACCTGGTCATCGCCGTGGTCCTGCTGGGCGGCATCTTCACCCTCTACGGCATTGGCGAGATCACTGCTCGCGTCAGCGCCGTGTCGCAGTGCGTCCAGACCGTCCAGGCCAACGGCACCGCCCCACCGACCTGCTCGCCATCCGATCCCAAGGCTCCGGCCAACGTCGCGGGCATCCGACCAGGCGACAGGATCATCGCCCTTGCCGGTCAGCCGGTCAGCAACTGGGACGACGTTCGTGCCCTGGTTCGGCCCAACGGCGGCCGGCAGATCGGCGTCGTCGTCGAACGCGCCGGCAAGACGCTCCACCTGACTGCCACGCCGATCCTCAACAACGTGCCGCGGATCGACGCCGCCGGCAACCTCGTCGTCGGCCCGGACGGCAAGGCCCTCACGGATCGCGTCGGGTTCATGGGCTTCTCGCCGAGCGCGGAGATCGTCAAACAACCCCTCACGGCCGTCCCCGCGCTCATCGGCGACCAGTTGTCCCGCACCGCCGGCGTGGTGTTAAGGATCCCGCAGAAGATGGCCGGCATCGCCAAGGCAGCGTTCGGCGGCGGGGTGCGCGACCCGAACGGGCCGATGTCCGTAGTCGGTGTCGGGCGAGTGGCCGGCGAGGTCGCCAATGGCCAGCTTCCCGGGGTGGCCGATTCTGGCGCCTCCAAGCTTGTCATCCTGATCAGCCTGATCGGGTCCCTCAACATTGCGCTGTTCGTCTTCAACCTCATCCCGCTGCTGCCCCTGGACGGCGGGCATGCGGCAGGTGCCCTGTGGGAAGGCCTCAAGCGGCAGGCGGCCAGGCTTCGCGGCCGGCCCAACCCGGGCTATGTCGACGTCGCCAAGGCTCTGCCCGTGGCTTATGCCGTTTCGATCGCTCTCATCGGCATGTCCGTCCTGCTGATCTATGCCGACCTGGTCAACCCGATCAAGATCGGCGGCTGACCGCNNCGCGGCACGTGAGGAATACTGTCGCCATGTCGGTTTCTCTGGGTATGCCGCTCCTGCCGCCGCCGGTGGTATCCCCGCGGCGCAAGTCCCGCAAGATCAAGGTCGGCAAGGTTGAGGTCGGTGGCGACGCCCCCATCTCGGTGCAGTCGATGTGCACGACCCCCACCACTGACGTCAACGCGACGCTGCAGCAGATCGCTGAGCTGACCGCGACGGGGTGCGACATCGTGCGGGTGGCCTGCCCCACCCAGGACGACGCCGACGCCCTGGCCGAGATCGCCAAGAAGAGCCAGATCCCGGTCATTGCCGACATCCACTTCCAGCCCAAGTACGTCTTCGCCGCAATCGATGCCGGCTGCGCTGCGGTCCGGGTGAACCCGGGCAACATCCGCATGTTCGACGACCAGGTCAAACAGATCGCCCAAGCCGCCAAGGATGCCGGCGTCTCCATCCGGATTGGCGTCAACGCAGGCTCGCTGGACCCGCGGATCATGGCCAAGTACGGCAAGGCCACTCCGGAGGCGCTGGTCGAGTCGGCGGTGTGGGAGGCAAGCCTGTTCGAGGAGCACGACTTCCACGACTTCAAGATCTCGGTCAAGCACAACGACCCGGTAGTGATGATCCGGGCCTACGAGCTGCTGGCCGACCGCGGCGACTGGCCGCTACACCTCGGGGTGACCGAGGCCGGCCCAGCTTTTCAAGGGACGATCAAGTCCTCCGTGGCTTTCGGAGCGTTGCTGGCAAAGGGAATTGGCGACACCATCCGGGTCTCGCTGTCGGCCCCTCCGGTCGAGGAGATCAAGGTCGGCAACCAGATCCTGCAGTCCCTGAACCTGCGCCCGCGCAAGCTGGAGATCGTCTCGTGCCCTTCGTGCGGTCGGGCCCAGGTCGACGTCTACACCCTGGCCGACCAGGTCGCGGCCGGCCTGGAGGGTCTCGAGGTGCCTCTGCGCGTGGCCGTCATGGGCTGCGTCGTGAACGGGCCGGGCGAGGCTCGTGAGGCCGATCTCGGTGTCGCCTCGGGCAACGGCAAGGGCCAGATCTTCGTCAAGGGCGAGATCATCAAGACAGTGCCTGAGTCCCAGATCGTCGAGACCCTGATCGAGGAGGCCATGCGGCTCGCCGAAGAGATGGGTGAGCCAGTGGACGGCGAAGGCAAGTCCACTGGTCCCGTCGTCACCGTGGGCTGAAGCCGTGATTCCGCGGTGACGGTCGACAGAGCAGCCGGCGCAAGGCAGGCTGGAGACGTGCTCCGCACCAAGAGTCCCGTACGAGCCCTGACCGCCGCTGACCGTGATCAGGCGCTGGAAGTCTGCGCGCGCGATACCCGCACGAATGTCTTTGTGGCCGCCCGCATCCTCGAGGGCGCGTTGGTGGCCTCTCCCGGTGCGCTGTTGGGCTACGCCGACGGCTCCGGCCTGCAGGCCATCTGTTGGGCCTCCGCGAACCTCGTCCCCGTCGGGTGCGACGTCATCGCCCTCGAGGCGTTCGCCACCAAGCTCGACCGGTGGCGGCGCCACTGCTCATCGGTGTTCGGACCCGCTGACATGGTGCTGCCCCTGTGGGCGGAGCTGAGGCCCGCCTGGGGCGGGCCCCGCGAGGTGCGCAAGCACCAGCCGGTGATGGCCACCGCCGGCCCCGTTCCGCCAGATGTGCCCCACGACCCCGACGTCCGTCGGGCTCGATTCGACGAGGTGGACCTGGTGATGCCTGCGGCGGCGGCCATGTTCACCGAGGAGATCGGCTACCCGCCGTACTGGGGCTCGGGCCAGATCTACCGCCAGAGCGTCGCAGCACTGATCAGGGCGGGTCACACCTTCGTTCGGGTGGTCGACGGTAAGGTCATGTTCAAGGCCGATGTCGGTTCGGTGGCTCTGGGTGTCGCGCAGATCCAGGGGGTGTGGGTGGCTCCGCGCTGGCGTGGCCAAGGACTCGCGGCGCCCGCCATGGCCTCGGTCGTCGAGCAGGTGCGCGCCGAGATAGCTCCGGTGGTCACGCTCTACGTCAATGACTTCAACCTGGCGGCGCGTGCCACCTATGCGCGGGTCGGATTCACCGAGATCGGAAGCTTCGCCACAGTGTTGCTGTGAGCACCCCGACCTCCTGCCGATATCCTCACGGGGTCCGGAGCACCAATGTCTGGACTTCGATGACCTGACCAAGGAGCTCCCGTGTCAACGCCGGCCATGCGCATGTCGACCCTGTTCCTGCGAACCCTGCGCGAGGATCCGGCCGACGCGGAGCTGCCGAGCCACCGGTTACTGGTCCGGGCCGGCTACATCCGCCGCGTCGCCCCCGGTATCTACACCTGGCTGCCCCTCGGGCTGAGGGTGCTGCGCAACGTCGAGCGCATCGTGCGCGAGGAGATGGACGCCATCGGCGCCCAGGAGCTGAGCTTCCCGGCGTTGCTGCCCAAGGAGCCCTTCGAGGCGACCGGCCGCTGGGCGGAGTACGGCGAGAACATCTTCCGGCTCAAGGACCGCAAGGGCGCGGACTACCTGCTCGGTCCCACGCACGAAGAGATGTTCACGCTGACGGTCAAGGACCTNNCCGCGCGCCGGTCTTCTGCGCGGTCGTGAGTTCATCATGAAGGACTCCTACTCCTTCGACGTGGACGATGCCGGCCTCCAGGCCTCATATGACGCGCACCGCGGCGCCTACATCAAGATGTTCGACCGCCTGGGTTTCGACTACGTCATCGTCAAGGCGACCTCCGGGGCGATGGGCGGGTCGGCGTCAGAGGAGTTCCTCGCGACGGCCGAGAACGGCGAAGACACCTATGTGCGCTGTACTTCCTGCGACTACGCGGCGAACGTCGAGGCAGTGAAGGTGCCCTCGCGGCCGGCCATCCCGTATGACGGGTTGCCGGCCGCCCACGTCGAGGACACCCCCGGCACGCCCACCATCGACACCCTGGTGGACCACCTCAACGCAGCCTTCCCCCGGGCCGACCGCCCCTGGTCGGCCGGCGACACCCTCAAGAACGTGCTCGTGATGGTGGTCCACCCCGGCGGTCGCCGCGAGCCCCTGGCGATCGGGGTGCCCGGTGACCGGGAGATCGACGAGAAACGACTCGGCGCCCAGGTCGAGCCGGCTGAGATCGAGGCCTTCGACGAGTCGGACTTCGCGAAGCACCCCGCACTGGCCAAGGGGTACATGGGCCCCGGGGTGCTGGGCGAGGACGCTGCGTCAGGGATCAGGTACCTGCTGGACCCCCGTGTCGTCGACGGCACGGACTGGGTCACCGGAGCCGACGCCCCGGACCGTCACGTGATCGGGCTGGTGGCAGGGCGGGACTTCACGGCCGACGGCAGGATCGAGGCCGCCGAGGTTCGTGACGGTGACGAGTGCCCCAGCTGCGGTCAGGTACTCGAGACCGCCCGGGGCATCGAGATGGGGCACATCTTCCAGCTCGGCCGCAAGTACGCAGAGTCGCTGGGTCTGAAGGTCCTGGACCAGAACGGCAAGCTGGTGACCGTGACCATGGGTTCCTACGGCGTGGGGGTCAGTCGTGCCGTCGCGGCTGTGGCCGAGGGCTGTCACGACGAGTTCGGTCTGGTGTGGCCTCGCGAGATCGCTCCCGCCGATGTTCATGTGGTGGCGACCGGCAAAGCCGAAGAGGTCTTTGCCAAGGCGGCGGAGCTCACCGATGCCCTTGCCGCACAGGGCGTCTCGGTCCTCTACGACGACCGCCGCAAGGTCTCTCCCGGCGTGAAGTTCAAGGACGCAGAGCTCATCGGCGTGCCGACCATCGTGATCGTCGGCAAGGGCCTTGAGGCTGGCACGATCGAGATCAAGGACCGCGCGACCGG
>PKWT01000288.1 GCA_003132125.1 Micrococcales bacterium
CGTTGATGTTCGGTCAGCCATCGGCGATCCATCACCGGACAAGAACGCACACCCAGCGGCATAGTGCGTTCTGCCGACTCAGCTTTTGTCCATGAATGTGGGTGAGACAACTCTCATGCGTCGTGGTGCGTGTCAGACTGCGGAGGCCTCACCGAAAGCGGGGAGGACGGAACAACCATTTGCGGGTGACAGGGGGTCTGAGGGGTATGGGGGATTCACCGCCTGAGGGGTTCGAGGACTTCGTTGTCGAACGGGGGCCGGCCCTGCACCGCACGGCGGTGCTGCTGACACATCAGGAGCAAGCCGCGGTGAACCTGGTCCAGGTTGCGCTGGCCAAAGCCTGGCGGACCTGGTCGCGGATCGACAGCAATCCCGAGGCGTACGTCCGGCGGATCATCATCAACGAGTTCACTTCCGCCTCGCCACGGCGGTGGCACGGCCAGCAGCCGACCGCTGAGCTGCCCGCCCCGCACCGGGACAGCGACAGCGACGATGCCGACTCGGTGAGTCGGGCGCTCCTGGCGGCACTGGCCACACTGCCTCCGAGCCTGCGGGCAGTGGTCGTGCTGCGCTTCTTCCACGACTACCCCGAGGCGGCCATCGCCGAGGCGATGGGCACCAGAATCGGCACCGTGAGGTCACGGACCTTCGACGCGCTGGCGGCCTTGCGAGTGACCGAGGGACTGCGCGAGGCCGCAGTGCCCGATCTGGCTGCGCCGGTGCGGGTCGGGGATGTTCCGTTGGCAAGAACCCTTGACGATCTCAGGAGCGCGCTCCACGACGGGGCCGACGCCGCGGCTTACCCGGACGTCGGGGTCCTGGTGGCTGGTGCCCGGCGTCGTGTTGCTGCCTCGCGGCGACGCCGGCTCGCGGTTCTGGGGGCGGCGACTGTCGCGGTTCTGGTGGTGGGCGGGCTGGTCATGACGCGCCCGACGCATCAGGCGGTGCCTCAGCCTGCAGGGCCGGGTCCGTTCACCGTCAGCGCCGGCGGCGATGGCTTCCCGGAGTACCAACAGGGTATGAAGCGGCTGATCGTGGTGGACGCGCCGATGCTGGAGCGGATGAAGGGCTCGATCAGTGTTCCCACCATTCCCGGGCGGGATCTGGCCCTGCGGATGACGTGCACGTCCACCACGACTGAGTGGAACGCTCGGATGATCGCAAAGTTCACGGCGGCCGGAGGCGCCGTTCAGGCAACATGCGCATTTAGGGGGTACGTCCCGATCGGGGCCGCCACCGACGCGAAGACCGCCGTGAAGGTAGAGGTCGCCAAGAACGTCCGCGAGGGCGCGCTGCCCACGCCGTCCAAGGACGCAAAGATCCATGTGGCCATTTATGAGAGCGTCCCCTGGGAGGACTACCCCTTCCCGCCGCGACCGGCCGACCTGGAAACCAGCGCCCAGTACGCCTGGTCGAACGAGCCGGGCACGGTGCGGGTCCTGGGTCCGAAAACGGCGCAGGAGGCCAACAAGACCGTTACCTTCACGCAGCCGTTCGACCCGAAGCTCATGGTGAACCTGCAGATCCGCGGGCCCGGACGGATACGGGTGCTCATCAACGGCAAGGACGTGAGCAGACAGGCACCGCCGTACCCCCCGGACAAGTTCATCAGCTCCTGGGGGTACGACCAGGGGGGATTAGCGTTCCCCCTCGATCCTTCAGGGTGGGCGTCCCCCCGTGCCGGTGCCACTGGCCCGACGACCAAGCCGGGCACACCGGTGACGGTGACGATCGAACCCCAGGACTTTCAGGGCCCGGATTGGCGGATCGCGGTGGAGCCCAACCGACCTACCGCCGGCTGAGCATCCAGCGGAGCTCCGGCCGACGGGTGTGGCGAGGCTCGGCGAGCCGCAAGGACAACCGCATAACCATCGGTCACCGGTCACCGATCCTGCCACGGAGGGGTGAAACGACATGGAGCAGCTTCACATTGTCTCCCGTGCCCACTTGCGCGGGCGCCCGCGCCCTTGAAGTGGGAGGCTCACCGAATGGACACTGAGACGGCGGAGCTGCTCATCCTGGGGCTGGGCGTCCTACTCGAGTTCTGCGGCATCGGGCTTGCGGGCCGTGAGGTCGCGGCCCGACTCAGAGGAGCACGGAAAGTCGCGTCCGCGCAGAGGGACGCGATCATCGCGATCACGTCCGCCGACAGCGGCACCTTCAGCCTCAGCGGCACCAGCTATCTCTCTACCGAGGGTGAGTTGGGCGTCTGGAAGCAACGTCTCGAGAAGGCCGAGAATGACATCGATGAACTTCACCGCAATGTCGCTGCAGCGGCTCAACAAGGACGGGGCGCGGCACTCAACGTCCACGCAAGCCTCAAGCCGCAGATGGACGCCGTCAGCGAGGCGCTCCAGGACTCGAGCGGATCCGGGGCGGGCCCTTACCTCAGCGTCGTGCTCATCGGGTTGGGTCTGCTGCTCCAGGCCGTCGCGTCGGCCATGAGCATCGCCTATGCAGGTGCCTGCCCTTGAGACGACTCGGGCTGCCCACGGGTAGCATGTCGGACCTCGCTCCCGCACTTGGGGTCTGCTTTGCGCTGGGGTGGTCCCACCAGCCCAACGCCACCCGGTCAGGGGTGCTACCCAGCGCGGTTGGCCGCACTCATGGATCCGTTCGACTCCTGCCCGGGCAGGTCGGGGTGGACGGTGACACGCTCCCGGGTGCCATGAGTGCCTTGTCTCGGTCGGCCGCGTAGTCGGCGTAACCCAGCGTGACACTGCCGAGCTGCTTCCCGTCGTTGCGTGCGAGCAGCATGCGGCGGCGCAGGTGTGCCTTCTGGTGAAACTGCTGCGTGTCGAGTCCGACGTAGTCCAAGACGTTGTCGACTAGGGCGTCGGCGAAGTCGAGCAGCGGGGCCGTGACCATGATGGTGAGCTGGCTGCGAGAGCCGGCCAGGCCGGCGGTGAACCAGTTGCGAGAGTGTGTGGCGCCCGAGCCGAGCGACCACATGTGGTGCGAGCCGGGCATGTATCTGAGGCTTGCCTCGGTGACGTTGAGCTTGAGCGCGGCGCGGCTGGTGCCATAGGCGACGCTGGTCGCCATCTTCGAGGTCTGCTTGTCGTAGTTCAGTTTGAATCCATGCTTTTCGAGGTAGTCCTGCATTCCCTGAACGGCCTGTTCGACTTGGACGACGTGCGCTGCGGGCGGGTTCTGCAGCTGGCGGAGCGGGCCGAGATTTCCTTGACTGCTGGCCAGGGTGCTGGCGGCTGATCTGGTCATACGTTGCTCGCAGGTGAGCGTGGGGTCGACCGCCCAGCACACACCGATGAACGCTTCGTGGATCGATCGGACGAGGGTGGTCATCGGGATCGGCAGCACCTCGTCGGCCTTGAGGAGCACCTCGAGTGCGACAGCATGCTCGTCGGCGACGCGCAGCAGTTCGGCAACTTGCTCGATGGCGAGGCCCAGAATGCCGTTGAGCGCCTCGCGCCGAACCCGCGGCTGATTGTTGATCCAGTCGTCGTCTGCTGATCGGGGCGAGCTGTCGACTGGACTCTTGTAGGCATCCAGTGCTTCGCCGAGCATCGCCATCATCGCGGTTCGTTGCTGCCGCAGAACCCGCACCGCTAGATCGCGTGTCGACAGCTCGGTCATCCGTTAGATCCAGGCTTGCGCACGAGCCGGCATTGGGCGACAACGGAATCGGTGACGGTCGCACACGTTCCGCCTGCTGTCAGCTGAGCCATTGCCATAGCTCCCCCAGTTGGGCCGTGACGAGCACGATGGTTGCGATAGGCCAAGGAGCCATCTCGGGCGTGCTGACTCTATAGTTCCCTCAGTCATCGACCGGTCACCGCAACCTAAGGATGACCGGACTCATCGAAAGCCAAGTCTCGATGTCCGTAGGACGCCGGTCACCTAGCGGACAGGTCCTTCCAAATCCTGGGCCATCAGCGTTTCACAAGAACGCCACTGCGAGCCCACTGAACGATCGTGACCGCCGTATGGATCACGGCCTCGGCTTCATGCTGGGTCGGCTTCCGTCTCGGCGTTCCATCCTGGTGCCGATCAGGGTTGGGCCACATCAGTCGCAGCATCGCCTCCAGGGTCTGTACCCCCCCTATCCCGTCCGGGTTGTCCAGCGCCAGCTTCCATGAGTGCGGTGCGGATTTCAGCTGGCCGGCAACGCTGCCAAGCGTCGCCTTGTCCTTCTTCGGACAGACGATTGGGATCAGAACTGCCTCGACGGCTTTGATGGCGTGGTCCCAGGCGTCAGATGAGTCGGGATGCCGCCCAAAGACCTTCTCCCAGGCGTGCGCCAGCTCCTCGCTAGCCACGTCATTCGGGCTAACTGCTGTCTTAAGCTGTTCTGAGGCCGTTGGGTCGGTGCGTCTGACAAGCGAGTAGCCATCGGCTGCCGTGTCCCAAACCGATCGACCGACAGTCAACCGCAGGCTCAACTCCTCTACACCCGCTCCACCGAGTGTTCCGCGGAAGTGCAATAAGCAGTCGACGACATCGAGGCAAAGGTCTTGATCCCGCACGCAGCTGTCGAGCACCGTCTGGAGAACTCCGTAGTCCTCGGCCCCTGGCCTGATAGCGATCTCGTTCATCGTGGCGACGTGGCGGAGCATGTTGGCGTTGGCGACGCCCTCGTATCGCCCAGCTAGGGAACAAACCAGCGATCCAGCTGACGATGGGGTCGGTGAGATGCGGTGGGATGCCCTCGTGGAGACCACCCTGGGGCTTCCTGCCGTCGCGCCTCGACAACCGCTGCCACGCCATCTGTCGTCCCCTTAAACGCGCCGTCTTCAACATTTCGGATCTGCCCAAACATATAGCGAGCAGACGCACCTTGACCGGCACCGGAACCGGAGTCGTCGCACGGTCACTCGAACCTATCGCCCGAGAAGACTGTGATCCTGATCGAGAAACGTCGGGGGTTCAGGACCGGCGAACGACGATGTAGACGTCTGGTCTAGTGGCTCAGTCGTTGCCGTAGTCGTCCGGATCATAAGAAGACACGTACCGGTCTTCGAAGCTCTCGGTCTCGGTGCGCGTGTCTCCCACATGCCGCAAGCCGAACGATGACCGGACCCATCGAACCGCCACGAAGGCCGTACGACGATCGCACGGCTGCGACTGTGCGCGTCCGAAGTTGCCACTCCGGCGACCCGCGCGTACAATTTCCTGTACGTAACGAGAGAGGCGCTCCCATGCGAACC
>PKWT01000188.1 GCA_003132125.1 Micrococcales bacterium
GCACACGGCACGTAACTTCGGGCTAACCGGCTGGACGGGGCTGCTGGAACCGGCCCGGCAGGTGTTCGGGGCGCCGAGCTTCGCGATCTTCACCGACCTACTCACCGGCTGGGTGCTAGCCCCCGGCCGACGGACCGTCACCGCGATGATCACCGTCGCCGACCCGGCAGGTGGTCGGGCGCATGACGCCTACCACCGGTTCCTGCGCGACGGCGTGTGGAACCTCAGCGGCCTGTGGCGGCTACTGGCCACCCATGCCGTCACCAGGTTCGCCCCGTCCGGGGTCGTCAGCCTGGACTGCGATGACACCTTGTTCCACAAGAGCGGCCGCAACGTCGTCGGTGCCGGGAACTTTCGCGACGCGGTGCGTTCCACCGGCCAGCGGGTCGTCTATGCGCTCGGCCTGAACCTGGTCGTGGTCACGCTGCGCGTCACCCCGTCCTGGGGATCGATGCCGATCGCCCTGCCGGTGAATGCCCGGCTGCACAAGAAGAAAGACCCGATCACGACCCTCGAGCACGCCACCCAGATGATGGGTGAGCTCGCCAGCTGGCTCCCGGACCGGCAGCTGCATCTGTGCGCCGACGGCGCCTACGCCACGCTGGCTGGCGCGGACCTGCCCCGCACCCAGGTCACCAGCCGGATGCGCCGGGACGCCGCCCTCTACGAAGCCGCGCCACCCCGGACCGGCAAGCGCGGCCGGCCCCGACTCAAAGGCCAGCGGCTCCCCACCCCACCCGAGATCGCCGCCCAGGCCCGCACGCGCGACTGGCGCAAGGTGATCGTCGACGTCCGGGGCCGCAAGGTCGAACGACTCATCCTGACCCGCGACGTCCTGTGGTACCGCGTCAACGCCGAAGAGCTGGTCCGGCTGGTCATCGTGGCTGACCCCAGCGGTGTCGAGCCTGATGACTTCTTCGTCACCACCGACCTGACCGCCAGCGGCGCTGACACGGCCTCTCGCTACGCCGGGCGTTGGAGCATCGAGGTCTGCTTCCGCGACGTCAAGCAAGACCTCGGAGGTGAGAACCCCCAATCGTGGAAACGCAAGGGTCCGGAACGGGCAGTGCGACGTGAAGTCGCGCACAATCGAGTGAGTACGCCTGGAAACGCGCGTCGTGAGCAGTAGCTCGCGACGCGTGAGCGTGCTCCGAACCAGTGTCAAGGTTCGTCTCCGCTTCGACCTGCGTCACCGGCAACGGTGGGGTGGGAAGCTCGAAGTTCAAGCCCAAGAGCGCCCCGGCCATCGGGGAGCCACAGGCAAGGAGAAGAGCGGACGGGTGAGCGCAAGCGAACCTTCCGATGACATCCCGTAATCCGGAACAGATCGATGGAAGTTTTTCAGGTCTGTGCAAGGGCTGGCGCTGTGAAGCGCCAGGTGCGGTCCGTTGTGTCTAGCGGTCCGACGACACCACCACCCTCGGGATATAGGAGGCACCCACCCCGCTCGCACCTCGTGTGCGCGGAACATGGCAACCCCGCTGAGGTCTCGTGCGCCCGAACCTGGGAGTCCGAGCAAGCCGACCGTAAGGAAGGCCTCACCCCTTAGCGGGAACAGGATGGTCCAAGAAGCTAACGCCGGCAGCCGAAAGGCAGCAGGAGACGCGGCAGCACTCTGGCGGTTTTCCCCGCCTCGTCGTCGTCGAACTGGCCGGATACGAGCCGCATGGCTCGGCCCGAAAGGGCGCAGACGTGGGCTAGGTGAGCCTGTGAAGGCTCCAACGCAAGGACCCATCACCAACGAGCAAGTTAGGGGCTAGAACCATGGCAGGAACAGCGCAAGCTGCCCCCGCCACGGGGACAGCTAACGGATCGTTGGACGACCAACTCAACTGGCATGCCATCAACTGGCACAAGGAAGAGGAAGCCGTACGGCGTCTGAGGCAGCGGATATTCACGGCCTCGAAGAACGGAGACCTGACGCAAGTCAGGAACCTCCAAAAGCTGATGCTGCGAAACCGGTCCAACGTGCTCACGAGCACGCGCCGGGTCACTCAGCTCAGCACCGGCCGCGCGACGGCTGGTCTGGACGGCAAGGTAGCGCTGACCCCGGTAACCCGGGCGAAGCTGGCAACACAGGTCCTAGCGGACCTGCGAGCCTACGCCACGACCGTCCGGGCCAAGCCCGTCAAGCGGGTGTACATCCCGAAAAGCAACGGGAAGCAGCGCCCACTGGGTATCCCGGTCATTCGTGACCGGGTGTTGCAGGCAGTCGCGAAAGCGGCCCTGGAACCAGAGTGGGAGGCACGGTTTGAGGCCAGATCGTATGGTTTCAGGCCGGGTCGAGGCTGTCACGACGCGATCGAGGCCATCTGGGCGACGGTGGGCCGCAAGGCCGCCACACGCCAGTGGGTCTTGGACGCGGACCTGAGCGCCGCCTTCGACAAAATCGACCACGCGTTCCTGCTGAACGCCATCGGCTCGTTCCCCGGAAGGGGAATGGTGTCCGCGTGGCTGAAAGCCGGAGTGGTCGAAGAGGGCGTGCTCAAACGCACGGAGGAGGGAACTCCCCAGGGCGGGGTCATTAGCCCCTTACTGCTGAACATCGCTCTACACGGATTGGAAACAGCAGCAGGTGTGGTCTACCGCAAGGAACGGCGCAACGGTGAAGAGCAGATCTTCACCAGCCGAGACTCACCTGTGTTGGTGCGATACGCCGACGACTTCGTGGTGCTCTGCGCCACGGAGGAGGAAGCGTTCGCCGCGAAGGAGCGGGTCGCCGACTGGCTGCGGCCCCGGGGTCTGGTCATCAACGAGGACAAGACGCAAGTCGTCCACCTCACCGATGGCTTCGACTTCCTGGGGTTCAACGTCAGGCGGTACCGCAACGATGCGGTGATCATCAAACCAGCCGCTAGCTCTGTCAAGCGGATGCGCGAACGGCTGTCCACCGAGGTGCGTGCCCTTCGGGGCGCGAACTCGGCAGCTGTCATCAAGAAGCTGGCCCCGATCATTCGGGGCTGGGCAGCCTACTACCGCACGGGGGTCTCCTCGGAGACCTTCACCAGTCTGGACAGCCACCTGCACCACCTCTTGTGGCTGTGGGCCGTCCGGGCGCACCTGAACCAGTCGAGGACGTGGATACGACATCACTACTTCGGCCGGTTCAGCCGGGACAGGCAAGACAACTGGGTGTTTGGTGTCCGCAAGACGGGCGCCTACCTCACGAAGTTCTCCTGGACCAAGATCGAACGCCACGCCAGTGTGAAGGGCACGTCGTCCCCGGACGACCCCGCCCTCACGGACTACTGGCTGGCCCGCCGGCGCAAGCAGAAGCTGCCTCTTACCAAGGGCCGTTTGGCTCTGGCAGCCAAGCAGCGGGGCATTTGCCCGCTGTGCAACCTTGCGCTCCTCGACGTCGAGGACGAGCCGCAGAGCCCACGTGAGTGGGAGATGTGGCTGAAATCCGCCAGGAAGGCGCTTCACGCGCACCATTTCCTGGTCTATCGGCGCGACGGTGGGTCCGACGAACGGTCGAACCTCCGCTTGATACACGCCGAATGCCACCGC
The DNA here is from genome assembly GCA_003132125.1 of Micrococcales bacterium. Lineage (GTDB taxonomy): Bacteria > Actinomycetota > Actinomycetes > Actinomycetales > Dermatophilaceae > UBA4719. The sequence goes on from PKWT01000188.1 coordinate 3,511, forward strand.
CAGCACCACGCAACGCACCCCGTTGGGGCCAGTGCGCAGGACTGAGTGGCCGGCACGGTCGAGGGGGTCACCAGGCCACCTCGGATTGCAATGAGGCCCTTTGGGGCTTGCTTGAGCCGGATGCCGTGAAAGTGGCAAGTCCGGTTCTGAGGGGGCCCGGGATCTCGCAAGAGATCCCGGGCTACCCGACGCGTGCCTGTCGCTCTGGCTGCACGCCATGACCTGGTGCTGGTACCTCACCGAGCACCCGGCCGGTGACACCTGGATCCCGAGACCTCTCGACTTTCGCAGTTATGCGGCGGCGTTCTCCCACGCCATCCGAAGGATGTTGATTTCGTTGGGAGTTGCCGGTTGGGGGTCTGCATGTTGAAATTGTGCGGCGATGATCACCCGGCGGAGCTTGGCGAGCATGTCGGCGACCGAGGGCTGGGCCTTGTTGCGGTACCAGGGGGCCAGCTCGCGGGCTGCGGTGACGTCGTCGGGGTGGTAGCCGGTGGTGGCGTACCAGCAGATCGCCAAACTGCTGATGACCAGTCCGAACGGCACGGTGCGCTCTACCGCGGTGGCCAGTCGGTTGCGGGCCTGACCGACGCCGGTGGTCTGTTTCGCGTCTTCGATCGCGATCTCAATGGACCAGCGGGCGGCGTAGCGTTCGATGACCCGCGCCGGCGTCGCGGCCAGGTCGGTGCTGACCAGCGCGATGTCGTAGCCGGCACTGGCCTTGTCGCGGACCAGGACGACCCGCACCTGCTGGGGACCGAACACCCCGTACCACAGGGTGTCCAAGACGGCGGTCTGTACGGTGGCGGTGCGCCCGTAGCGGTGGACCACGGTCGCGGTGAAGACGGCGGCCGTGGCGAGGTCTGCCAGTCGGGGAAGCTTGTCACCCTTGAGCCGGGGCCGGCCGCGTCGCCCGGTGCGGGGCGGGGCGAGCTCGTACAACGCGGCGTTGGAGCGCAGCCGGGTGGTCCAGCTGATGGCGTCGGGCAGCCCGCGTAGCGTGCGCCCGGCGTAGGCCGAGTCGGCCACCACCTGGATGGCCCGGCCGGGCAGGGTGGTGGCTAGGGCCTCGGCGAGGCGGCGGCCAAGGGTGAGCCGGGAGTCGCCGGTTCCCTTGTGTACCAAGGCGAATCCCACCGGCAGCGCGAGCGGGCGGTCCAGGAACGGCAAGGTGACCACGATCGCCGCGATGACCCAGTTGTTGCCGAAGCCCACCTTGCGGGCGCCCGCCAGGTCCCACCTTGCGGGCGCCCGCCGCGGACCCGTCATGGAACCAGGACGCGGCGTGGACCTTGGGCCCGCGGCGGTGAAACAGCGTGTCGTCGATCGCGACCCGCACCGCCTGCCCGCCGGGCACCAGCAGGCGCACGACCAGCGTGGCCAGGACCGCGCTCAGTTGCTCGGGTGACCAGGCGGCGGCCGAGAAGAACCGGTGCGCCCGATGGTGGTTCCATACCCGTGACAGCCGGGCTCCGACCAGCATCCCGCACACCGTGCGCCGCCCGGTCTGGGCCACGAACCCGGTGGCCAGCGCGCAGAACACCATGAACGTGGGAGTGGTGAAACACGCCCGGAACTCGCCCAGCAGGCCCATCAGCGACGCAGGTGCCGCTACATTCGGTAATTGGGGCGCCGACGTGCCCGATTGGGGAAGACACGCGCCGGCGCCCCTCTTTGACTTCGGCCTCGTTGGCGCGGTGGGCGGTTCGGGCCTGGGTTGTGCGTGGACTGGGTGCTGCGGCTGGGGAGACATATCACCACCCTCGTCACTTCAGTCACACCAGTCACGCAGGCACGCCGCAACCCGCGACAGTAGCCACCCTTGGATCAGCCCGCGTCGCCCCGCCGGGACTCAGCCCCGACCGACTCTCGAGTCGCAAAGTGCGAAAGTCGAGTAGACCCGGCCGAAGACCGCGAAACTCCACTGTGACTGGTGTTCCCAGAGTGGTTCATCGCCTCTACCCTAGACAGACTGAAGGTTGTCGATCGAAAGGCGTACCTCGTGCCGAGCACTCGCAAGCCGATCTGGTTCCAGCTGGTCGTTGCGACTGGAACCGCCCTTGTGCTTGCGCTGGCCGGCCCCATAGCCAGCGCCCAGGCAGATCCGGTCTACCCCTCAGCGCCTCAGGTCAAAGCGGCCAAGGCCGCCGTCGGAGACAAGGCCGCTCAGATCGCTGTCGTCGAAGGTCAGCTGAAGGCGTCCAACGCCCGGCTGGTCGCGGTGCAGACAGCCGCCGAGGTGGCGGCCGAGAAGTACAACCTGGCGCGCATCCTGCTCCAAGAACGCACCGATGCGGCGAAGGCCGCAGCAGAGCGCGCGGCCGCAGCACAAAAGACGGCAGGCATCGCGTCGGACAAGCTGGGACAGTTCGCCGCCTCGGACTACATGCGGGGCGGAAACCTCGATCAGCTCGAGGTCTTCCTTTCCAGCAAGGGGCCACAGGACCTGCTGGACCGAGCCGCCGCCGTCCAGCTGATCAGCGACATCCGCAGCCGGACCCTGCAGAATGCCGACCTTTCCTCTGCGGTGGCCGGTGGCCTACGTCGCCAGGCGGCCCAGGCCCAGGCTCAGCAACTCGCCGCGGAACAGACGGCTGAGAGCGCCAAGACCGCAGTCCAGGCTCAGGTGGACTTGGCAGCTGTCGAGACCGCCAGCATCCAGAAGCAGCAGAGTGCGATGATCGCCCAGCTGGCGACCCTGAGCAATACCTCGGTCGCGCTCGAGAGGCAGCGTCAGGACGGACTCAAGGCCGAGGCTGAGCGACGGGCCGCGGCAGCGGCCAAAGCTGCGGCCGAGGCTCGCTCCGCAGCACAAGCTCGAGCGGAGGCACAGGCTCGTGCCGACGCACAGGCTCGTGCGGACGCCCGTGCCCGCGCTGCCAGGGATGCCGCCAACAGCGCTCCCGCGCCGGGCCCGGTGACCAATGACCCGGTTCCCTCTCGCGGGGGCGTCTCGGCCGTCATCGCGTTCGCCCAGGCCCAGATCGGTAAGCCCTACCAGTGGGGTGCCGCCGGGCCGGACACGTTCGACTGCTCAGGTCTGACCCTAATAGCGTGGGCCCAGGCCGGGGTGAACCTCTCGCACTACACCGGATTTCAGTGGACCGAGACCCGGCGGGTGCCGCTCAGCCAGCTGCAGCCAGGTGACCTGGTCTTCTATGGCGTCGACGGCCCGGACAGCCATCACGTCGGGCTCTACATCGGCAACGACATGATGATCGATGCGCCGCATACGGGCGCATACGTCCAGTACGACGACATCTATTCGTTCGGCAGCGATCTCCTGCCGTACGGCGGTCGTCCGTAGGCGAGCACCCTCGGCGTAACCCTGTGCACGAGCGCCCGGCATACAGCATGCTTGGTTGCTACGACTGGGGGCTGTCCTGACTCTCGTACCCGTCAGGAGCCGGCCTGCTCCAGCGGGCAGGGGTCATGCTGGCTGCGGTGGCGCGGTCGATGGCCTCTTGGATGACCTTCTCGGCCTCGGTGCGGCCACCCCAGTGGGCGCCCTTGATCGATTTGCCCGGCTCGAGGTCCTTAGTGCCTGACGTTCCGCACATCTGCTCGGTGATATCTCGGCAATTACAGGGTCAGCCCTCGGCGTCTTCGAACGCGCGTAGGGACCGGGCCTCGAGCTCGCTGAGGAGGTCGCGGAGTCGGCGGGCGTTGTCGAACCAGGCTCAGACCTCCTCAAGTAGGGATGAGTTCAGCGTTGAGGTTCACGCGTCGGCGAGCTGGTAGGTCAGCGGGCGGTGGTCGCCGGGCATGGTTGCTGGTGTGGCGTTGAGTTCTTCGGTGAGTAGCGCAAGGGCCCGGGCGACTCGTGGGCTGTCGGGGCGGTCGAGGGTGATGGTGACCGCCTTGGTGGTGTAGTTGACGTGCCCGCCGAGGTGGAGCAGGTTGCGCAGTATGGCCCGGTATTCGTTGGGGTCGGTCAGGTAGGCGTTGAAGTGTTCGGCTAGCCATGCTTCGGCGTTGAACGCCAGGAGCCGCAGGACCATTTGCAGGCCGCGGCGCCCAAGGTGGGGGCGGGCTCGTTTCGCGCCGGGGTCCAGGTCGGTGGCCAGGACCTTGGCTGGCACGGGGCGTAGCGCGGTCTTGGCGCTTTCCAGTGCGGCGATGGCCTTTTCGATCCGTTGGTGTGTTCCTGGCAGGGCGGTGTTCTTCTGTTTCGGGGACCCCTGGCCATTGAGGAGCTGGGGCAGTGCCCGTTCGGCGGTGGCGAGCTCGGCCTCCGCGTTGGCGACCACTTTGCGGGCCGCGACGCGGGCGGGGTTGGTGACCTTGCGGGTGTCCGGGCCGATATCCATCCCGTAGTCGGCCAACGCGTCGATGCCGTTGTGCGCGGCGGCGCAGGAGAACATGTTCTCGATCCGTCACCGGGCCCGCAGCCAGTACAGCAGCCCTGCGCCGGTGGTGGTGGTGTCGCTGGTCAACACCTGCAGGACGGGCGCGTCGTTCTCGTACAAGGTGAGCTGGCGCGCGGCGCCGTACCCCTTGATCTGCACGGCCTCGTCGGCCAGCATCACCTGCACGCCCCGATCCCGCTGACCCTGAGGTAGACAGAACACCCACCCCAAGAACCCGTGAAACCCCTGTTCAGCAGGGGTTTCACGCGTCACACGACACGTAACTTCGGACTAGTGATCGTCAGCGGTCAACGCACCAGAACCTGACCCTCACCTGGGCCGCTCGCGCCAGCGGAAGGTCACCGGATCCCCGGACATACCTTTCAGTACTGCCCGCTCATCCTCACGCAGCCGGCGCGGGCTCGCCGTCTCAAAGTCGTAGGCGACCACGGTGGTCTCGGCCCTGGCATACAACGTCGTGCCCACCCCGGCCGGATCGCACATCTCGTAGGCGAGGTTGAAGTTGGAACCCGAGATCTTGGTCGCCCACATGTCCACGCTGATCGGCGCGTGCCGGAAATCCAGCGGTGCCAGGTACTCGATCTCATGACGGGCGACCACCACGCCTTCATTGAGCAGAGTGCGATCCTGACCGAACCACGCCTGGAAGCCCATCACCCGGGCGTCCTCGAGCAGGCGTAAGAACTGGACGTTGTTGACGTGCCCGTATGCGTCCATGTCGGACCATCGGAGCGGGACGTCGACACGGTAGGGGCGGGGGTTCATGGCGCCATCATCGCAGCCAGGCGGATATGGTCCTTTGGGTGACCACCCCTGAGAACGGCGCCTTGCTCGACGCCCTCGAGGACCTGCTCGACGCCCTGGACCTCGCGCCAGCCGTTTCGGCTCCCAGCACGGCCGGTGGGGCTGCCGACGATAGCCAGTCCGACTTCGGTGTGGCCGATACCGACGTCTTCATCGGGCGCAGCCAGCCGATGCCACATGGCCGCGTTTTCGGCGGTCAGGTCCTTGCACAGTCGATCATCGCCGCGGGCCGGACCGTCAATGACCTCGATGACGCAGCGGCGCGTCCACGCCGGATCCATTCGCTGCACGGCTACTTTCTTCGCCCCGGCGACTCCAACCACCCGATTCGCTTCACCGTGGAGCGGCTCCGGGACGGGCACTCGTTCTCGGCCCGACGGGTCCACGCGATCCAATACGGCAGGCCCATCCTTTCGATGATCACCTCTTTCCAGACCGACGCCGACGGGCTGGACCACCAGGACTCGGTGCCGGCCGCACCCGATCCCGAGATTCTGCCGACCCTGGCTGAGGTCTTCGCCGGGGTGGATGACCCGCAAGCCAACTTCTGGTCGACGGACAAAGCAGTCGACCTGCGCCACGTCGAGGGAGCCATCTACATCCGCCCTGGGCGACAGCTCGCATCGCGGCAGAGCGTCTGGCTCAGGACGATGGGCCGGCTGCCTGACGACCCGCCGATCAACGCCGCGGTGCTGGCCTACTGCTCGGACTACTCACTGCTAGAGCCGGTACGGGGCATGATGGAACATTGGAACGAAAAGTCACGCCCCCCAACGCATCTTCGGGTGCATTCTCACGGGCAGAACGCANNGCACCCGAAGATGCGTTGGGGGAGTCACGCTAGTGGCCAGCAGGGCTCTCGTCGGATCGCGGCCGGTGCCGATGATGGGCGTGGTCCCCTATCCCCGGCGTCACGAACGGCATCTTCGGCCGTGTCCAGCTGACCGTCAGATGAGCACAGCCCGCCAGTAGCGACCACCGGCCTGCTCGACCCGTTTTCGTGTGTGAGAAACGGTGTCAACAAGTTGAGGTGCTCAACAACCCGAGACGGCCGTTTTCTGTACAGTT
>PKWT01000029.1 GCA_003132125.1 Micrococcales bacterium
CGGTATCACTACGAAGGCTGAACCGAACCGCCCGACCGTCGAGTCACGATCGGGGCCAAGAGACTCCGACGCCCGGAGGGCGGTGGTGTCCCGCAGGGGTGGCCTGCGGGACACCACCACAGAACCGTCAGCTGACCGGGGTGCCGACGCCCATGACGTTGCGAGTTCGCTCTCGCTCCACTGCCCGGTAGACGGTGGAGCGAGCGACGCCGAACAAGTCGGCGAGCTCAGCGGTGCTGTACTCGCCGCCCTTGAGCAGGGCCACCAGGTGCGCTTCCTGCCGGCGATTGAGCTTTGGCTGCTTGCCACGCAAANNGCCCTTTGGCCTTGGCGACCTTCATGCCCTCCTTCGTGCGGAGCCGAATCAGGTCCGACTCGCACTCAGCAACCATCGCGAGCACGTTGAACAGCAGCCGGCCGACCGGATCGGTGGGGTCATACACCGATCCGCCGAGGTTGAGACGAACCTGGGCCGCGGTGAGCTCGTCGGCGATTGCCCTGGCGTCAGGCAGCGACCGGGCGAGCCTGTCGAGCTTGGTCACGACCAACGTGTCGCCTTCTCGGCAAGCGGCCAGGGCTTCACGCAGACCAGGTCGCTCCCTGTTGCTGCCAGTCAACCCGTGGTCGACGTAGATCCGGTTGTCCGCCACCCCGAGCGCGACAAGGCCATCGCGTTGGGCAGTCAGGTCCTGCTGATCGGTGGAGCATCGGGCATACCCGATGAGTAGCGCCGTCATGGCGCACCTCCTACAACTTGACCGGCCCGACGCAAACGCCCCGGCCACCGGCGACGGCCGAGGCCGCTACCCTCACCCCATCCCTCTCCCACGGTCCGCAACAGGATCCGCTTGCAGCGGTAACGTCCGCAGCAGGATGACTCTAAAGCGATGCTCGCAGCAGTCCGGGATTGGCGATCGTCTGGAGGACAGCGGCCAGATGACGGATCGCCGGGCTCTGGCTCATGGTTCGGCGCCAGATTAGCTGGATGTTTCGGGTAGGAACCGGGTCGACGACGCGAACCGCCACGACCGACTCGGGAAGCAACGGCCTGCCCAGCCTGGGGAGAAGCCCTACTGCCACGCCCTGCCCCACCAGGGCGATGTGGGTGGCGAACTCGCTGTCATAGAAGGGGATGTGGGGGTCGGCCCCGATATCGGCGAACATCCGGATCAACCAGTCGTGACAGATGCTTCCGGTGGTGGTGCTCACCCAACGCTCGTCCACCAGATCCCGTGGCGTGACCTCGCTCCGACTCGCCAGCCTGTGACTGCGGTGCACCAAGACATCGGCCACATCCACACACAGGTCCAGAGTCTGGATGTGCGCAGGGATGCGCAGCGGCTGGGTGTTCCAGTTGTGGACAACGGCGAGGTCCACCTGACCGGTGGCCACGAGATCGATCGAGACCCACGGATCGTTCTCGACGAACGTCACCGTCACCGCAGAATCGGCGGCCTCGAGCTCGGCAAGCATCGGGGCGAGCAGGCCACGGCATGCAGTCGAATGCGCTGAGATCCTCACTACCCCTGAAGGCTTTCCGCCCTCGGCCTGTACCCCGGCCTCCAGGAGCTCGACCTGGGCCAGGAGGGAAGCGCCCTGCTCGGCCAGGCGCCGGCCGTGCTCCGTGAGCATGATGCCCCGGCCGAACTTCTCCAGCGACGGAAGGCCGAAGTGCTTGTCGAGTCTCTTGATCTGCTGGGAGATCGCCGAAGGGCTGTAGCCCAGGGCCTGTGCCGCACCTACCACGGACCCGTGGACGTCGATGGCCTTCAGCGAGCGAAGTGCGACAAGATCAATCATGAAGCGACTCTACATAGTAGAGCCATGAAACGTTCGCTGGTAGTTCCGGGTTCGGGCTGACAGTGTTGGCGACATGAAGCCCAAAGACACCGCCCTGGCCATCCTTGTGGCGATTATCTGGGGCTCCAACTTCGTGGTCATCGACGCGGGCCTGGCCGACATCCCCCCGCTGCTGTTCACCGCAATGCGGTTCGTTCTCGTTGCACTCCCGGCCGTGTTCCTCGTCCGCCCCCCGGGAATCGGGTGGAGGAACGTGGTCCTCATCGGAGTGTTCATGTCCGTCGGCCAGTTCTCGCTCGTCTACCTCGCACTGCACCTCGGAATGCCGCCCGGCCTCACCTCCCTGGTCCTGCAAGCCCAGGTGCTGCTCACAGTTCTGCTCTCCTCGGCCTTCCTGGGCGAGAAGCCCTCTCGCAAACAGCTTCTTGGTGTCGGGGTCGGAGTCATCGGCATGATCATCGTCGCGGTTGGGCACAGCGCCATCGCCCCGATCCTGCCCCTGATCCTGGTACTCGGTGCAGCTCTGTCGTGGTCCATCGGCAACGTCCTGGCCCGCAAGGTCCGGGCCCGTTCCGGCCTTTCACTGGTGGTCTGGTCGGGCCTGGTCGTCCCGGTGCCACTGCTGCTGCTCTCGCTGGTCGTTGAGGGACCCGACGCCATCGGCAGCGCCCTGGGGCACCTATCCCCGATGGCCATCGCCAGCACCATGTTCACGGCGTACATCTCTTCCCTGTTGGGCTACGGGATCTGGAACACCCTGCTGGTCAGGTACCCCGTCAGTCGTGTAACGCCCTTCGCCCTGCTGGTCCCAGTCGCAGGACTCCTCGCGGCATGGATCGCCCAGGGCGAGATCCCTACCCCCATCGAGGCCGCCGGCGGAGGACTGCTCCTGGCCGGAGTCGCGATCACAACCCTTCGCCGCAGGACGCAGCCTGCATCACTTGGCGCGGGAGGGCGCACATACACGCGCCAGAGCGACAGCAGTATGCCGGCCACGGCCAGCCCCAGCGCCA
>PKWT01000434.1 GCA_003132125.1 Micrococcales bacterium
TTTGCCACGTCGATGCCGATGCTGGCGGGGTTCCGGGCTGTCCAGGGGCTGGGCGCCGGTGGCCTCTTCTCCCTCGCGCTGGCCATCATCGGCGACATCGTGCCGCCACGCGAGCGCGCCAAGTACCAGGGTTACTTCCTCGCGGTCTTCGGCACCTCCAGCGTTTTGGGCCCGGTCGTCGGCGGCTTCTTCGCTGGCCAGGCCACGATCCTAGGCATCACCGGTTGGCGCTGGGTCTTCCTGGTCAACCTCCCCATCGGCCTTGCGGCGCTCTTCGTGGTTGACCGCACGCTGCACCTGCGTCACACCCGGCTGAACCACCGCATCGACTTCGGCGGCGCTGCGGCGCTGACCGTTGGGCTCGTTCCGCTGCTGCTGGTCGCTGAGCAGGGTCGCGAGTGGGGTTGGGGCTCCGGTCGGTCGCTTTCCTGCTACGGCGTGGGTCTGGTCGGCCTGATCACGTTCTTCCTGGTCGAGCGCGCGATGGGCGCCGAGGCGCTGCTCCCGATCAGTCTGTTCAGGAACAAGACCGTCGGCGTCGCATCAATCGCCTCGGTGGTCCTGGGCATGGGCATGTTCGGTGGGCTGGCCTCGTTGCCGCTCTACCTGCAGATCGTCAAGGGCGCGACACCGACCATGGCCGGTTTGATGTTGCTCCCAATGACCGTGGGCATGATGAGTGGCTCGATCATCTCGGGCCAGATGATCTCCAGGACGGGCCGCTACCGGCATTTCCCGATCATCGGCAGCGGCCTGCTCATCGTCTCGCTCTTCGCGTTCCACTACGTCGGCGCCGACACCGCGCTGTGGAAGACGATGATCGTGATGCTCCTGTTCGGTCTGGGCCTCGGATTCAACATGCAGCCGCTGACCCTGGCGGTGCAGAACGCCGTCTCCCCGCGCGACATCGGCGTGGCCACCTCATCGGCGACCTTCACCCGTCAGATCGGCGGCACCCTCGGCGTCGCCGTCTTCTTGTCCATCCTGTTCACCGCGGTGCCCGACCGCATCGCGACAGCCTTTGCCAAGATCGCTCCCACCCCGGAGTTCCAGGCGGCCCTCAAGAATCCCCAGTCCCCTACGGGCAACAACCAGGCCAACGTCAACTTCATCCAGAGCCTTCAACAGGCCAAGACCGGCGGTGGCGGTGGCGGTGCGGTCAACCCGTTGAGCGACTCCTCGTTCATCCAGCAGCTCGACCCGCGACTGGCCAAACCGTTCCTGATCGGTTTCTCCCAGGCGATGGACCTGGTGTTCCTGATCGGCTCCGGGGTCATGGTCATCGCGTTCGTCGTCGTGTGGTTCCTGCCGCACGTCGAGCTCCGCAGCGGCTCGGCATACGAGAGCCGAGGCAAGTCGGACGCAGCCGCCGCCGCTGATGCAGAGGTCGCGCCGGGTCTGTCCCACTGAGCTCTCCTACTGAGCGTTCGATTCCCTCGCCTTGTTGCGCCGAAACCACCGTCTACGNNTCGTGCAGGATGGCGGCGATGTCGGCCAGGAAGCGTGAGCCCAGGTCGCCGTTGACCAGGCGGTGGTCGAACGAGAGGCCCAGCTGGGTGACCCAACGCGGCTTGATCTTGCCCTTGACCACCCACGGCATCTGCCGAATGGTGCCGAAGCACAGGATCGCGGCCTCGCCCGAGTTCAAGATCGGCGTGCCCGTGTCGACACCAAAGACCCCGACGTTCGTGATCGTGATCGAGCCGCCGGACATCTCGGCCGGCTGCGTCTTGCCCTCGCGGGCCGTCGAGATCAGGTTGGCCATGGCGTCGGCCAGCTGCCGCAGCGACATCTGGTCGGCGTCCTTGATGTTGGGCACCATCAGCCCACGGGGGGTGGCCGCGGCGATGCCCAGGTTGACGTAGTTCTTGACCACGATCTCCTGGGCGGCCTCGTCCCACGTGGCGTTGATCCCGGGGTGTCGACGACTGGCGATGATCAACGCCTTGGCCACGACAAGCAGCGGGCTGACCTTGACATCCTTGAACTCACGGTCGGCCCTGAGCCGGTCCACCAGCTTCATCGTGCGGGTCACGTCGACGGTGATGAACTCCGTGACATGGGGCGCGGTGAACGCCGAGCTGACCATGGCCTGTGCGGTCATCTTGCGCACGCCCTTGATCGGGATGCGCACCTCGCGCTCGCCGGTCGCAGTGAACGTCGGTGCCACGTATGTCGATCCGCCGGCTGACGTCGAGCCGGCGCCCATGGGCGCCGCAAGGCTGATACCGGCTGCGTGCGCTTCGACGTCGGCGCGGCTGACGATGCCACCCACGCCTGACCCGGCGACCTGCGAGAGGTCGATGCCCAGGTCCTTGGCGAGCTTGCGTACCGGCGGCTTGGCCAGGGCCTTGCCGCTTCCTGCGCCGAGCACCGAAACCGGCTGTGCCGTTATGAGTTCAGCCGTGTCGGGTTCAGCCGTCGCGCGTTCGGGCGCGAAAGCCAGATTGACCCGGGCGGCTACCGCTGGGCGAACGCCCTCACCTTTGCGGGGGCGACGCTTGGCCTCGGTCGCCCGCGGGCCGTAACCCACGAGCACCGCGACCCGACCACCAGGGGCTGCGCCGCCGAGCTTGCCGGCTTCGATCACCTCGTCGTCCTCGGCCGAGGTCGAGGCTGGAGCAGCCGCGACCGGTGCGACGTCGCCACCGAGGCCGTCGTCGACCGAGATGATGGGGGTGCCGACGGGCACCGTCTCACCTTCGGGCACGAGCAGCGCGGTGACTGTGCCGGCATACGGGACGGGGAGCTCGACCAACGACTTTGCCGTCTCGATCTCGACGATGATGTCGTTGACCTTGACGGTGTCTCCGACCTTGACCTTCCACGCGACGATCTCAGCCTCGAGCAGTCCTTCGCCGGGGTCCGGAAGGTTGAATTGCTTGACAGACATGGGGTTGGGTCCCTTCCGTATCAGTAGGCGAGTGCGCGGTCGACGCCGTCGAGCACGCGATCGAGGTCAGGCAGGAAGTCTTCCTCGAGCCTGCTGGGCGGGTAGGGCAGGTTGTAGCCGCCCACCCGGATCACCGGGGACTCCAGGTGGTAGAAGCAGCGTTGCGAGATGGCCGCGGCGATTTCAGCGCCCATGCCCAGGAACGTCGGGGCCTCGTGGGTGACGACGAGCCGACCGGTCTTTTCCACCGAGGTCGCCAGGACGTCGAGGTCCAGCGGGGACAGCGAACGCAGGTCGATGACTTCGATCGACCGGCCCTCCTCGGCCGCCACGGTTGCGGCGTCCAGACACACCTTGACCATGGGGCCGTATGCCGCCACAGTCACGTCCTCGCCGGCCCGCGCGATGGTCGCCTCGAACAGCGAACGCGGGGCGGTAGTGGCGGTCAGGTCGACCTCACCCTTCTCGTGATAGCGGCGCTTGGGCTCGTAGAAGACGATCGGGTCGTCGCTCTCGATGGCCTGCTGGATCATCCAGTACGCGTCCTCGGGGTTCGAGCACGCCACGACCCGAAGGCCGGCGGTGTGTGCGAAGTAGGCCTCGTTGGACTCGCTGTGGTGCTCGACCGCGCCGATGCCGCCNNGCCCGCATCTTGGCGACCTGGCAGGTGATCTGGCTGAACGCCGGATAGACGAACCCGTCGAACTGGATCTCCACGATGGGGCGGTAGCCACGCAGCGCCATACCGATCGCCGTGCCCACGATGCCGGACTCGGCCAGCGGGGTGTCGATGACCCGGTCCTCACCGAAGTCCTTCTGCAGGTTCTCGGTCACCCGGAACACTCCACCGAGCTTGCCGATGTCCTCACCCATGATGACGACCTTGGGGTCGCGCTCCATGGCCCGTCGCAGACCAGCGTTGATGGCCTTGCCAATGCCTACTTTCGACATGTCAGAGGCCTCCCTCGAAGCTCGCGGTGTAAGCAGCGAACTCGGCACGCTCGGCCTCGACCAACGGGTGCTCATCGACATAGACGTTGTCGAACATCGACGCGGGCTCCGGGTCAGGCATCGACAGGCAGCCCTCGCGAATCGTGACCGCGAGCGCGTCGGCCTCGACGTCGACGGCATCGAAGTACGACTTGTCGGCCTTGCCGCTGGAGGTCAGATAGGCCTTGAGCCGGGCGATCGGGTCGCGCAGCTTCCAGACCTCGACCTCGGCGGAGACGCGGTACTTCGTCGGGTCGTCGGAGGTCGTGTGCGCGCCCATGCGGTAGGTGTAGGCCTCGATCATCATCGG
>PKWT01000094.1 GCA_003132125.1 Micrococcales bacterium
CCGGTCCGCGCTGTGGTCGACGGGCCGGTGGTTCCTGCACCTGTGGCGGGCATCCCTTCAGTTCCGAGTCATCATCTCGACGATGTTGCTCGGGCTCATCGTCGTCCTGCTGCTGGGCACCTATCTGTATCAACGCATTGCGGACGGCCTTGTCAGCGACCGAATCCAGACGGCCCGCGCCGACGCCGCATCGCACGCCAGCGCCGCACAGTCCCGGTTCGACTCCNNGGCAAAACGGACGCGGTCAGTCTCACCCAGCTCGCGGCTGACGTCGTGGGGCAGGCAGCATCCCCTGGGGCAGACCAGTCGCGCGAGGTGATCCTGACCCGCGCCAAGAACAACACCGGCCCTGCGAGCGTTCCCACCGTTCTGTCCAGCGAGGTGGGGCTGCCCAGCGTGCCGGCAAAGCTGCGTGACGCCATCGCTGCGGATCCGAGCCACCAGCAGGTTCAGCTCATCTCGATCAGCTCGTCCGAGGGGGTGCCGGTCTCTGCCGTGATCATCGGGTCGCGGGTGACCTTGCCGGTGGCTGGGCAGTACGAGATGTACTTCATCTTTCCCCTCGATCGCGAACAGCAGACGTTGCAGGTCGTCGGCAGGACCTTCGCCCTTGGTGGTATCGCGTTGGTGCTCCTTGTGGGTGCGGTCGCCTTCGTCGTGACTCGCCTGGTCGTCGATCCGGTACGCCGGGCTGCGCTCGTGGCCCAACGCCTCTCTTCGGGTCGCCTGAATGAGCGAATGAGGGCCCGTGGGGAGGACGACATCGCCAAGCTGGGCAAGTCCTTCAACGCCATGGCCGACAGCCTGCAGAAACAGATCCGCCAGCTGGAGGATCTCTCGCGGGTGCAGCAGCGCTTCGTCTCGGACGTGTCCCACGAGCTACGGACTCCCTTGACGACGATCCGCTTGGCGGGTGACCTGATCCACGACTCCCGAGGTGACTTCGACCCGTCGGTCGCGCGGTCAGCAGAGTTGTTGCACACCGAGATTGACCGTTTCGAGTCCTTGTTGACGGACCTGCTCGAGATCAGCCGCTTCGACGCCGGAGCGGCGGTTCTCGATCTCGAGGCCACGGATCTGCGACACACGACCGAGCGCGCCATCCAGTCAGTGGCTGCGCTGGCCGCACTCCGCGGCAGTCGGCTGGAGGTCATCCCGACCGAGGGTCCCTGTGTCGCCGAGATCGACCCGAGGCGAGTCGAACGAATCCTGCGCAACTTGCTGGTCAACGCGATCGAGCACGGTGAGGGGCGGCCGGTGACGATCCGACTCGGCGTCAACCAGAACGCGGTCGCCGTGTCTGTGCGTGACTCCGGGGTCGGGCTGCGGCCGGGGGAGGCTGGCCTGGTGTTCACCCGATTCTGGCGTGCCGATCCTGCTCGAGCTCGCACCAGCGGTGGCACCGGGCTGGGGCTGGCGATCTCGCACGACGACGCCCGACTGCATGAGGGTTGGCTGCAGGCCTGGGGTGAGCCTGGGGTGGGGTCCTGTTTCCGTCTCACGTTGCCCCGGCGCACTGGTGTCCCGATCGACCGCTCACCCCTGCCGCTCACGCCCGACGAGGAACGAAGCGCAACCGCCCAGGCGCAGGCCGCGGAATACCGGCCGGTCTCGGCTTCCGGGGGCGCGGAGACATGAGAGGTGCTCGGCCCGGGGCGGCGTGGGTCGCGGTGGTGGTGGCCGCAGCGTTGAGCGCATGCGGGGGACTGCCCACCGACAGCCCTGTGCAACAGGGTTCGCGGGTCGGGGAGGCTGCGGTGCAACCGATTCGGGTCCAGCCGGACGGCCCGACGCCCGGGGCGACCCCGGATCAGATCGTGCGCGGTTTTCTGAGAGCCGGCGCCGGCTTCGAAGATGACCACGCCATTGCCCGTTCTTTCTTCACCGCGATCGTCAAGGACGAGTGGCTCCCGGACTCCGGTGTTGAGGTCTACGGCGACGACTCGGCACTCAAGGTCGAGCTGCTGACTCCGACGACGGTGCGCGTGACAGCCTCGATCGTCGCAGAGGTCGACGATGCCGGCCATTATCGCGAGATTCCGGCTGGCACCTCGGTGCAGGCCACTTTCGGGATGCAGAAGCTGGCTGTGGGTTGGCGAATCGCCTTGCCGCCCAAGGGGTTCGGCCTGTGGTTGAGTGCCAGGGATCTGGACCGCATCTATCGGCCGTTCACAATCGCGTATGTGTCCAACTCCGCGCGCGCCATCGTGGGGGACCGGCGGTGGTTCCCGATCACCACCGGGCTGGCCACGGCGCTGGCCCGGGCCCAGCTGGCACCGGTTCCGACCTACCTGACCGGCGCCGCGCAGACCGGCGTTCCGGCGCGGACCGCGTTGGCCGTGGACGCTGTGCCGATCCAGTCCGGCCGTGCTCTCGTGGACCTGTCGGCCATGGCGCTGTCGGCCGACCCTGACCAGCGACGGGCCATGTGGGCCCAGTTCGTCGCGACGCTGATGCAGGTGCCGTCGGTGATCCAGGTCTCGCTCCAGGTCGAGGGGGCCCGGATGGACCTGCCTGGTGTCCCGGATGGCGTCTCGTTGTTGACGACGCTGGGTTACCAGATCGACACCACGACGTCGGCCAATCCGGCCTTTCTCCGAGCGGGCTCGGAGCTGAGCAGGGTGTCCCCGGATCGCCCGCAGGATCAGCTACGCAAGCCTGCACAGCCGGCGGCCGGCGCCGCCCTGCCCAAGATCCCCGCGGGGTGGGTATCACTGGCGATGTCATGGAGCGGTCAGGAGATTGCAGGCATTGGTGGCGATCAGGGCGATCTTGCACGTTGGCAAGGGAATCAGATGTTCCAGCTGGCCGAGTTTGGTAGCAACCTGACCAAACCGTCCTACGACTCGCTCAATGGTCTGTGGGTCGCGGGGGAGGCTCGCGGTACAACGAGGGTGTGGGTGATCGACACCTCGCTGAGTCCCGTCAAGGACGCCAAACCGCG
>PKWT01000245.1 GCA_003132125.1 Micrococcales bacterium
TCGACATACTCGCGGGCCGCCGCTTCACGAGGTGACTCTCCCGGGTCGATCATCCCGCTTCGCGAGTCAGGATGCTTGACGCTCGAGCTGGAGGATGGAATCACCGCTGCCAAGGGTCGTCTCGTGGCCTGACCTTCGGTATCCCTGGCCTTCGTACAGGCGTCGAGCGCGCGCGTTGGACGCCCGGGTCCACAGCGTCGTGCGGCTCCAGCCTCTTTCGGATGCACGCTCGTGAAGTCCTTGCAGCAACTGGCGGCCGACACCCCGTCCCCACACATCGGGGTGGATAAAGACCATCGACACGTGGCCATAGCCGGGGATGACCGCTCCAGCGCCGTGCTCCGCGCGACCGGGTTCAGCCAGTGCCATCGCCACCACGTCCCTGTCCGCGTCGACGTGGCCGATGACCAGGCATGCCTGAGACTCGGCCAGCTTCTCCCAGATCCGGGCCACGCGGTCAACGCTGGGGGGTAGGAATCTGGCGACGTTTGCGGCGTGCCACACGCGGACGGCAGCCTGGTGATCTGCCGGGAGCCCATCGAGAACGGTCAAGTGCACATCCCCATTGTGCCTGCGCAGTTGGGGGCGCTCGTCCCGCGGCGGGATCGGGGTACGGGACGGTGGTGGCGATGGCCGGTAGTCGTCCCGTGCTCCCCACCCTTGAACAAGTCCACGTCAGCGGAGCTCGCCGATCTTCGACCCTGCCTTCGCTATATGGCGCTGCGTCCACAACGCAAGTGCGATGCTGTCGCTTGTGAAGACCATCGGCAACGTCCTCTGGTTCTGCATCGCTGGCCTGTGGCTCTCGATCAGTTACGCGTTCGCAGCTGTGATCATGACGCTTCTGGTGGTCACCGCTCCGTTCGGCATAGCTTCATGGAGACTGGCCACCTACGTGATTTGGCCGTTTGGGCGCTCCGTCGTGAGTCGGCCCGGAGCAGGGGCCGCCAGCACGATCGGCAATATCTTGTGGTTCGTCCTTGCAGGGCTTTGGATTGCGATCTCACACGTCATTAGCGGCGTGCTCTTGTGCTGCACGATCATCGGCATCCCATTCGGGATTGTTTCCTTCCGACTCGCGGGCCTTGCCCTAGCCCCTCTCGGGAAGGACATCGTCATGCGAGGACAAGAGCCGGCTGGGGCCACTGTCGTTGTGACCGCCTAGTTGCCACGGCAAAAGGCCTCATGCATCGCGGGCTCCTTCGATAGCAGGGCGTTTCTCCAGAGGCGCGCTGCGGCCGTGAGACATCCTCTTGCCGGCCGACGTGTGGGTGACTGGTTCACCGGACGCAACGTGTTACCCGAAAGGACCTGGGAGACCCGCTCCGAGGTGGTCGTCGCAGAGAGGGGGCGGGAGTTCGCCTTCATCGTCGGGGGGTCATACGTGTGGTGGGGGTATGCCTTCGCTGCCCTCGGGGAAGGGACGAGACTCACTGAGTCGTGGGAGTTCCTGCCCGAAGGCATTGCCATGTTCGAGGGGAAGTTCGGTGCAGACGCTCAGACACAGATCGCCCTTCGCACCAGGGCTGCACACGAGGGCATCCCCGTGACCGCCCCAACGCTTTCAGACTGCGCGCAGCACCAGAAGGAACTGCCCACCGCCTGCCTCGACCTGCGTTGCAACCGCGAGCTCCGGCGCGAACCGGGACAGCCGATCCACGAGCCATACGGCGGCCTTCTCGGCTTCCGCCCGACTCGGGCAGCGGGCCACCACCTCTCGGCCGCCCTTGCGGGTCAACCGCTCAACGGTCGTCACGATCGGGGCCGGCTCCACGACGAACAGGTCCGGAGACCAGGGCACGACGGGCTTGACCGAGCCCTTGCGCGTGTTGCATGCCCGGTGTGCAAGGCGCTGTACGGCCGCGGCAGCCTTCTTGCTCTTCGGCGAAGCGCCGCTGTCGACGCTTGGACCGCGGGCCGAGTTGACGGACGCGTCGGGGTCGACCGGCTCATCGCATAGCCAACAGCGCCAGGCATCGCGTTCGCCAACTTCGTTGAGGGTGCTCATGATCAGAGGCTACGGGCATGCCCCCGCGGACTTCAGCGGCACCCGACCTCGCACGATCACGTCCGGCTCGCCCTGTGCTGCGGAGACCTCTGTGACCTCTACTTCAGCGAAGTGTTCGTTCATCCGCGCGACGAATGCGGGGGCGGGCGCCGAGCTCCAGATCGTCAGCACGCCGTCCGGTGACAGCACACGTGCTGCGGTGCGCAGCCCATCATTCGAGTACAGCCAGGCGTTGCCGGGTGTCACCAGCCACTCGGGCCCGTTGTCGACGTCCAGGCAGATCGCATCGAGTGAGCACGCGGGGGCGTTTGCCAGCCAGTCGACCACGTCCGCTTCGTAGGTTCGGACGCGCGGGTCACGCAGCGCGTTGGCGTTCACCGGCGCCAACTGCGCCCGGTTCCATCTCAGCACCGCCGGCTCCCGCTCGACGACGTGTACCTCGCCCACGCCGGGATGGGCGAGCGCCGCAGCCAGCGAGAAGCCCACGCCGAGGCCGCCGATCAGCATCCGACCCGGCGGTGGCATGCGTACGGCCGCCGCGCTCACGTGTAGCCGTTCCGACCCGCCGCCTCGAGTGTCCATGAGGAAGACACCGTTCGCCACGATCTCGTAGTGTCCGTCGCGGCGCAGCAGCGCCAGCTCACCGCAGCAGCCGACGACCCGCTCGACGACAGTCACATCGTGCACGTCCTGCGCCATCTCAGCAGGCTACGACCAGGAGGCTCGCGGCGCGACGCCGTCGACGCAGAAGCCGTCTGGCGGCCGCACGTCTGCGCGTCAAGCCACAGTGACGGCTGACCCCTGCGCTCGCCCGCAATCTGTACTTGCGCCGACCCAACGTCACCGAGGTTCATCGACAGGTTCTAGGCTCGTCGTCTGAGGCGCTACGACTGCGGGGAGAGACGACATGCGGCATGAATGTGTCGACGGGAACGAGGCAGCGGCCTCGGTCGCCTATGCATTGAGCGAGCTGGTGACCCTCTATCCGATCACCCCCTCGTCACCGATGGGGGAGTTCGCCGATGCCTGGGCGTCGACCGGTCGGCCCAACGTGTGGGGCGTGGTGCC
>PKWT01000401.1 GCA_003132125.1 Micrococcales bacterium
CCCGTCCTGACCTTCGTCGGCCCCTATGACGAGAAGCAGATCATCGCCGCCATCCGGCGCGAGCTCCTGCGTGAGGGCCAGGTGTTCCTGATCCACAACAAGGTGTCCTCCATCGAGAAGGCCGCTGCCAGGATCCGTGAGCTCGTGCCCGAGGCGCGGATCGCCACCGCCCACGGCCAGATGGCCGAGCACCGGCTCGAGCAGGTGGTCGTCGACTTCTGGGAGAAGCGCTTCGACGTCCTGGTCTGCACCACGATCATCGAGACGGGCCTGGACATCTCCAACGCCAACACCCTCATCGTCGAGCGGGCGGACGTGCTCGGCCTCAGCCAGCTCCATCAGCTGCGCGGCCGGGTGGGACGTGGTCGCGAACGCGCGTACTCCTACTTCCTCTACCCGCCGGAGAAGCCGCTCACCGAGACCGCGCACGACCGACTCGCCACCATTGCCAGCCACACCGACCTCGGCGCCGGGATGGCGGTAGCCATGAAGGACCTCGAGATCCGGGGTGCCGGCAACCTTCTGGGTGGTGAGCAGTCCGGACACATCGCCGGCGTCGGGTTCGACCTCTACATCCGGCTGGTCGGCGAGGCGGTGGCGGACTATCGAGATGACGGTGGCGAGAGCGCGCCGACGGAGATCAAGATCGAGCTGCCCGTCGATGCGCACCTGCCACGGGAGTACATCCCGGGAGAGCGGTTGCGCCTCGAGGCGTACAAGAAGCTCGCGACGGTCCAGGACGCCGCGGGGCTGGTCGAGATCGAGGAAGAGCTGAAGGACCGCTACGGCGCTCCGCCCGAGCCGGTGCGCAACCTGCTCGAGGTGGCCCGTCTGCGCACCGTGGCACGCAAGGCCGCAGTGGGCAACATCAGCTTCCAGGGGAGATACGTGCGGTTCGGGCCGATCCACATGCCGGAGAGCCAGCAGCTGCGGGTCCAGCGGCTGTACCCGGGCACTCTGATCAAGGAGTCTGTCCATACGATCTTGGTGCCCATGCCGATGACGGCCCGGGTGGCAGGTCAGCCGCTGCGGGACACTGCTGTCCTTCGGTGGGCGATCGACCTGATCCAGGCCGTCCTGCTGGACAGCGTGGCTGACGCGGCGCGTGTCGCGACGAAGCAGAACTGACGAGAGGAACGGCCTTGACGCTTTCACAACACCTGAAGACTCTGGCGCTCGTGATCGGCGCGAGCCTGGCACTGTCCGGTTGCGGAACCCAGCAGCCCGGCGCCGCGGCGATCGTGAACGACACCGCCGTCCGTCACCAGGACATCGTCATCAGCGACGAGGATGCACAGTCCGTCCCGCTGGAGCTCAACACGCTCGCCCAGGCTGGGCAGGAGCTCAAGGTGAGCGACGCCCTGCTCAGCCTGATCCTTGCGCCATATGTCCTCGACGAGGCCAAACGCGTCGGCAAGACCGTCTCCGCCTCCGAGGCGCGCACGGTCATCGCCAAGGTGGCCGACCCCTCGCCATCGACGATCGCGTTCGTCCAGATGCAGCTGTCGATCCAGAAGCTTGACCAGGCCAGCAAGACCCGGATCGTGGACGAGCTGGGCAAGGTCAAGATCACGGTCAACCCGCGGTACGGCGCCTTCGATGTCACGCAGATTGCGCTGACCCCGATCTCGCCCAACTGGATCAAGGCGAGCGCGCCATCGCCGGCCAAGTGAGCGCCGGAGACGTGATGGCTCATCGGCTCACCCTGCTGCTCAGCACGCCGCGCATCGCCCCCGGCCTGTTCACCCGTGATGCGTGGACCGCGTTGGCCAACGCGGTCCACGTCTTCACCCGGGATGAGGACGAGACCCAGCTGCTGGCCATACAAGAGTCGGGTATTCCGGCCGTGCACCTTGGCGAGATGCCCCCGGTTGCGCTGACCAAGCTGTTGCTCGACCGAACCATCGACGGTGACGTGGTCTGGATCGGTTCCGCAGACGGCGACCCCGGTCTGACCGATGCGTTGGCCGCGGCAGTCACCGCGCGTGCCGACGCGCCAGAGGTCGAGGTCGTTGTCGGGTCCTATGACGTGCCGGGAGCGCGCCTGCTCGACCTCGTCGCGGTGATGGACCGTCTGCGTTCGGCAGATGGCTGCCCCTGGGACGCGGAGCAGACTCACGAGTCTCTCGTGCCGTACCTCATCGAGGAGACCCACGAGCTGGTCGAGGCCATCGAGTCCGGGGACCGCATGCACATGGCAGAGGAGCTCGGCGACGTCCTGTTGCAGGTGGTCTTCCACGCGCGGATGGCGCAGGAGCACGCTGACGTGCCGTTCGGGATCGACGATGTGGCTGGTGGCATCGTGGACAAGCTGGTCCGTCGTCACCCGCACGTGTTCGCCGATGGCGACGCCGAGACCTCCGAGGACGTGGCGGCCAACTGGGAGCTGATCAAGGCGGACGAGAAGCCGCACCGGAGCTCGCCCATGGACGGCATACCGGACGGCCTCCCCGCCCTCGCTCGCGCAGACAAGGTGGCCTCGCGTCTGTCGGCGGCCGGCCGGCTCGACCTGGCTCAGAGTGCGGCGGCCGGCGACGACCTCGGCTCGCGACTCTTCGCGCTCGTGATGGAGGCGCGTGAGCACGGTCAGGACCCGGAGGCCGTCCTGCGGGCAGCGGTTCGTGCGGTGGCAGGCCAGCTCTGAGCTGCTCCCGCGGGGTCGTCTTCTGTGCTGCGGGTCGGTGATCGGTACATGGTGGATCTGCGGATAGGCTCGGGCCGTACCTATCCGGCATACCGCAGGAGAGTCTGATGGCCGTCATTGAGGCAGTAGGCGCACGCGAGGTTCTCGATTCGCGTGGCAACCCCACCGTTGAGGTCGAGATCGCTCTCGACGACGGCACCATGGCACGGGCGGCGGTGCCCTCGGGCGCCTCCACCGGTGCTTTTGAGGCGGTTGAGCGCCGCGACGGCGATCCCAAACGCTACGGCGGCAAGGGTGTTGAACAAGCCGTCGACGCTGTCCTTGACGAGATCGGCCCGGCGCTCATCGGCTTCGAGGCCAGCGAACAGCGGCTCATCGACCACGAGATGCTCACCCTCGACGGCACTCCCAACAAAGGCTCCATGGGCGCGAACGCCATCCTCGGGGTGTCGCTGGCAGTGGCCCGCGCGGCAGCCGAGTCGGCGAACCTGCCGCTCTTCCGCTACATCGGCGGCCCGAACGCCCACGTCCTGCCGGTCCCGCTGTTCAACATCCTCAACGGTGGGTCGCACGCCGACTCCAACGTTGACATCCAGGAGTTCATGATCGCCCCGATCGGTGCGCCATCCTTCCGCGAGGCGCTCCGCTGGGGCGCCGAGGTCTATCACGCACTGAAGTCCGTCCTGAAGGAGCGCGGGCTGTCCACCGGGCTGGGTGACGAGGGTGGCTTCGCGCCCAACCTCGAGAGCAACCGTGCAGCCCTCGACCTGATCGTTGTGGCGATCGAGAAGGCCGGCTACCGGCCCGGCGCCGACATCGGTCTCGCGCTCGACGTGGCCGCGTCCGAGTTCTACACCGACGGCGTCTACACCTTCGAGGGCCAGAGCCGCACCGCTGCCGAGATGACGGCGTACTACGCCGAGCTCGTCGCGGCATACCCGCTGGTGTCCATCGAGGACCCGCTGGACGAGGACGACTGGGAGGGCTGGGCCACCATGACCGCCGAGCTCGGTGACAAGGTCCAGATCGTGGGCGACGACCTGTTCGTCACGAACCCGGAGCGACTCGCCCGCGGTATCGCCGGTAAGGCTGCGAACTCCATGCTGGTCAAGGTCAACCAGATCGGCTCTCTGACCGAGACGCTGGATGCCGTCGACATGGCCCACCGGGCTGGCTTCACCTGCATGATGAGCCACCGTTCCGGTGAGACCGAGGACACGACGATCGCCGACCTGGCTGTGGCGACGAACTGCGGCCAGATCAAGTCCGGTGCCCCCGCCCGGTCCGAGCGCGTGGCCAAGTACAACCAGCTGATGCGTATCGAGGAAGAGCTGGACGATGCCGCGCGCTATGCCGGTGCTGACGCCTTCCCCCGTTTCAGGGGCGCTGCGCCGACTGCTGCCGCGGCTGACGAGGGCTGAGCAGGCCTCCACCAGTGGCGACCACGCGACGACCGGTCAGTGCGCCGAGAGCCCCTCGGCGTACTGCCGCGTCGCGCGCTGGCAGCGCCGCATCCGCCAGGCCGACAGCGTCACGCCCGGCGGCCCGCCCAGCTTCGGCTGCTCGTGGCCGTCGCGCATCGGAAGACCTGCACAAGTCGAGGTCCATCCGGCGCGCGGCCGTCCTCTCGGCGATCTTCGTGATGCTCGCGGTGACGCTCATCCCGACCTTGCGCTCGACTCTGAGCCAGCAGAGTGAGATCAACGCGCTGCGCGACCAGCTCGGCCAGCAGCGTGAGACGGTCGCGACGATGCAGCAGGAACAACGGCAGTGGCGCGACCCGGTGTTCATCGAGCAGCAGGCCCGTGAGCGGCTCAAGTTCGTGCGCGTGGGAGAGACGTCCTACACGGTCATTGACCCGCAGACCGCTCCGGCCAACAANNCCACCTTCGCCGGTCCGTGGTACGGCCAGCTGTGGCAGTCGATGGTGATCGCGGACACTCCCGCAAAGGCCGCGGTCAAGGCGCCGTCGAAGGCGCCGGCTCAGAGCACGCCGTCGACCGCTTCGCCGACGGCCAGATGAGTGGCTCTGGCGTCGCTGCCGCCGATCTGGCAGCAGTGAAGGAGCAGCTCGGTCGTGTGCCTCGTGGGGTGGTTGCCGTGGCACACCGGTGTCCGTGCGGCTGCCCAGACGTCCTGCGCACCCTGCCTCGACTGCCTGACGGCACGCCGTTTCCCACGACCTACTACGCGACCTGCCCGCGTCTGACCGGAGCCATCAGCACGCTGGAGACCAGCGGCATGATGCGCGAGATGACCGAGCGGCTGGGCAGCGATCCCGAGCTGGCCAAGGCATACGTCGCTGCCCACGCGGACTATCTGCGCCGCCGTGGCGAGCTTGGCGATGTCGCCGAGATCGATGGCATCTCTGCTGGCGGAATGCCCACCAGGGTCAAGTGCCTGCACGTGCTGGTCGGCCACTCGCTGGCGGTCGGTCCGGGCGTGAACCCCCTGGGGGACGAAGCACTCGAGGCTCTTGGCGAATGGTGGGCGTCCGGTCCCTGCGTCTCCCACGGTGACGCATGATCCGCGGTGACTCATGACCCGCGTCGGGGCGATCGACTGCGGCACCAACTCGATCCGGCTCCTGATCGCCGACGTGGCCCGTGACACGGGGGATCTGACGGACATCGTGCGGCGGGTGGAGATCGTTCGACTGGGCCACGGCGTCGACAAGACCGGCGTCATCGCGCCAGAGGCCATGGCCCGCACCTTGGCTCAGGCGCGTGACTATTCCGCACAGTGTTCACGCCACGGCGTCGAGAAGGTCAGGTTCGTCGCAACTTCGGCGTCGCGGGATGCCAGCAACGCGGAGGAGTTCGTGGTCGGTGTACGTGAGGCCTTTGCTGCTTTCGGAATCGCACCGGAGGTCATCACCGGGCATGAGGAGGCCTCCCTTTCCTTCAGAGGCGCCACCGGGGACCTGCAGGCGGATGCGGTTGCCGGCCCCTATCTCGTGGTGGATATCGGCGGTGGATCAACGGAGTTCGTGCGCGGGACCCAGGCGGTGGAACAGGCGCTGTCGGTCGACGTCGGGTGCGTTCGGCTGACCGAGCGTCACGTGCTCAGCGATCCACCGACGCCTTCGCAGATCGCGTCCGCGACGGCCGACATCGAGGCAGCCATTGACCGGGCCGCGGAAGTCGTTGACTTCCAAGGGATCTCGGCATTGGTGGGCTTGGCCGGGTCGGTCACGACCGTGACCGCTCTTGCGCTGGGTCTGAAGACCTACGACCCCGACAAGATCCACCTCTCGCAGCTGCCTCCGGCCGAGATCATCGACGCATGTACCTCGCTGCTGATGATGACCCGCGCCCAGCGAGGTGCCCTGGGGTTCATGCACCCTGGTCGTGTCGACGTGATTGGCGCAGGTGCTCTGGTGTGGCGCACCATCGTTCAGCGATTGCAGCAGGACGCCGGCATCACGAGAGTCGTGACCTCGGAGCACGACATCCTCGACGGCATCGCGCTGTCGATCGCCTGAGGTGGATGTGACGGAGGCGGCCGTAACTGAGGTGGCCGTAACTGAGGTGGCCGTGACCGCGGAGGCCGTGACCGCGCTCGCGCATCCGGTGACCGGCCAGTTGTTCGAGTCCCCGGTGCCCCCTTGCACGGGCTGGCCCGGCGATCCAGCCACAGCGCTGACCCCGGTCGCACGGACGGCCAAACAGGTTGATCGGCTGGCCCGGGGGGCCCAGTCCCTCGTAGAGCTCGACGCGGCCGTGTCCGTCTGCCGCGCCTGCCCCCGCCTCGTGAAGTGGCGAGAAACCGTTGCCACTGAAGGCAAACGGGCGTCCTTTTCCGACCAGCCGTATTGGGGTCGACCGGGGCCGGGCTTTGGTGATCCCGAGCCCGCGGTCCTCATCGTTGGACTGGCACCGGCAGCCAACGGCACCAATCGCACCGGCCGGATGTTCACCGGCGACCGCAGCGGCGACTGGATCTATGCCGCGCTCCACCGTGCGGGATTCGCGAGCCAGTCGACCAGCAGTCACAGCGGCGACGGTCAGACGCTCACCGGCGCGCGCATCGTTGCAGCGGTGCGTTGCGCGCCGCCGGCGAACAAACCGACGCCGACCGAACG
>PKWT01000042.1 GCA_003132125.1 Micrococcales bacterium
CGCTGGATTCGTCTCGGTCAGCGGGACCTGGTTGGGCAGGTGGGTGTACGGCGTGAAGTTCGGCTTGTTCGTGAACGCGTCATACATCGGCTCTGCGGTCATATCCTCCTGGTTCATCGGGGGAAGACCGAGGATCTGCTCGATGGTGCGCATGACGTTGAGCTGGGTGTAGTAGGTGTGCACCACCGCGCCCCGCTTGGCATACGGGCCGAGCACCAGCGTGGGGGTGCGGTGCCCGTCGACGTGGTCGACGCCGTTCTGGGAGTCGTCCTCGAGAACGAAGATCGCACTGTCCTTGGCGTCCTTGCTGTGCGAGATGGTGTCCACGATCCGGCCGAGGGCGAGGTCATTGTCAGCGACGTGGGCCTCGGGACTGATGCCGCCCGGCGACGTCCCGCTGGTGTGGTCGTTCATGACCCACATCAGGTTCAGCGCCGGCAGGTTGTTGTTCTTCTCGTAGCCCGCGAAGTCCTTCTGGAACATGGCGGCCCGGTACTGATCGGGAATGTTGAGGTCGAAGTTCGGGAAGTTGGGCTTGGTGATCTGCGCCAGCGACGGGATGTCGGTCTTGGCGTGATAGGTGCCCAACGGGTAGGTCAGCGGCCCCGGGGCCGTGCCGTCGAGCACCTGCGAGTCGTGCAGCCATTTCGTCCAGCTGTTCGCCGCCGTGCCTTTGCCGTTGGCGTCGACGTAGCTGTCGATCTGCTCGCCCCAGTTCGCGACCGTCTTGCCGTGCGCGAGGGCGTCGTCCCAGATCCAGCCGGACTTGGCGTTCGACATCGGGTCACCGGTCTGGTACGAGCGGGTGTAGCTGCCATACATCTGCTGCATGTAGTTGTTGACGAAGGCCTGATCGAGCCAGTGGTGTCCTTCGGCGGAGTTCGTGCCGTCGGAGTACAGGTTGTCGATCAGCGGGAACTGGGTGGCCAGTGCGTGCGTGTTGGGCGTGATCTTTCCGCCGAACTGCGCCAGCGATGGGTCACCGTTGCCCCGCGGGTCATCGCCAAGGACCTGGTCGTAGGTGCGGTTCTCCTTCACGATGAGAAAGACGTGCTTGATAGTCGAGGGGTCGCCGGTGTGCAGCGGCACGGCCACCGGGTGGGCGTGACTGTTGCCCTGCTGGTTGCGCGCCTGCAGCCCGATCCACTGGTTGTTCTTGAAGACCTGCTGCGTCCACGTAGCCATCTGCTTCGCAGTGGGTGTGGCGACGGTCTGAACCGTACCGACGAAGTTGTAGCCCAAGTGCGACGTGGCGGGGTTGGTGCCGAGACCTTCGCTGAGGGTGCCGTTGGCGCCGACCGAGCCGACGCCCTGCTCGCTGGCTATCACCAGGCGGTGCAGCTGGGCGTCCTGCGCCAGACCGCTCGGGTACGACCCGGCCGGGATCAGCCCCTCGAAGCTTGGTTCGGTGTATGCGTCCCGATAGCTGTAGATCGCCACCGCGTTGTCGCGTCCGAGGCTGACTGCCAGGTGCGTCGCGTCCAACATCGCCAGCCCGTTGGGCGAGGCGCCAAACGGCGCCCCGGGCGCGGGGTTGGCAATGAAGCTCCGGCCGACCTGCTGCTTGACCGTGTCGATGCTGGACACCGAGTCGTCATCGGAATTCGCAACCAGCACGGTCTTGCCCACTGCAAGCATCGCACTGGGCTGCAGGCCAACGACGAAGGTCCTGACCTGTGTGCCACTGGCCAGGTCCACCTCGGACACCGTGCCGGTCGAAGGCACCGCGCTGTTGTTCTGGGTGACTATCGGGGTGCCGTAGGAGTTGTCAGTCTGCTCGCCCGGCTGAGCCGGCCGCCCGCCCTGGTTGCTGACGTACGCCTTCCCGTCGACCACCACGACGCTGTTGGGCACGTTGCCCACCGCAATCTGTCTGACAAGAGTGTTCGTCGTGGTGTCCACGACGCCGAGGGTGTTGTTGGCGCTGAGCGTGACAAGCAGGTCGGTGCCGTTCGCGGCCCAGCCCAGTCCGGCAGGCACGGGCTGATGACCGGACACTCCCGGCAGTTTCACGACCAGCTGGTTGCTCAACGTGCCGTCTGCCGCGACGTCGAACCGCGCCAGGCCACCGGGCTGAGCGACCCACAGGGCTTTGCCGTCGGGTGTGTAGAGCACGCCACCGTTTGCCTTGCCGCCGGTACCGGTCTGCTGCAGCAACTTGTGGTTGACCAGATCGAAGACGGAAACCATCCCGGTGGTGGCTCCGCCGTTGTTCAGGCTGGCGGCCGTCCGGCCGTCCGGGTTCAAGGCCAGACCGAAGGGGCGGCCGTTCTCCGTGATCACGTCGCCCACCGGTGTGACGAACTGGCCGGTGTGCATCAGGTGCGAGCCATCCGCCTGCGCCCCTACGGTCTTGTCACCCAAAAATGTGTCGCCGAATAATCCTTCGGCGCCGGCCGCGGTGCCACCGACAGCGATGACAGTCAGCGCTGCGGTCACCGCCAATACCGGCCTACTGAACTTTCTTCTGATCATGGGCTGGATCCTCATCCTCGTAAAGTTGGCCTTCACGCCACCGTGACTGCCGGAGTTTGACACCCAAGAAGGTAGAGATCCGGACATAACGGAACACCAATGCGCGGTAGCGGTCGACTGAACAGGTAGCCAAATCAGCATCCCGAACGCCCCCCGACCAGAGCAGCGTTGACCCCGGAGTTCAATCCCAGCCACACGACCGACGAGCCGACGAAGGGGACGCAGCCGGGTTGCGTTCAAACAGTTTGGCCGCCTCCTATGAAGGAGTTGACCAGGTCATCAACTCCTGGCGGGCTGCGAGGAGACCTAGCCGAACCGTTGGCGGGCTGCCCCGTCGGCGATCCCGCTGCGGGACAGGTCCGGATGTCGCGTATGGCACCGAGCCCCGACCACCGTTCGGCTTGCATACACGCTCAAGCTGGACCCTCCAACCCACCGGCCGGGCCCAGCTCGCCGAAGGTTCCACGCACCACAGGCTACGAACCGCCGCCATCGCCTACCAGAAGGCCATCGACGACCTCACCAACGCAACCGGTCTGGGCGCATGAACATCACCACGCCCCACATGACGAAACTTGACCCAAAATCGCGGCTCCGCCGCGCCTAGCTTTCTAGTCGATCAACGCCCGGATAACGAATCGATTACCATAACGCCACGCCTGCGATGGCCGGGCATGGTGCTCAGGCTGACGACCGGCCAGGTCGAATCACCACAGGATCGTCAGCGCCGCGAGCGCCGACGTCGGGCCACAACTCAAGCCGACGGACCCGATCATGACTTACGGAGGCCAGCACCAAACCACCCGGTCTTGCTTGGACTGCAACCCAGATGACTTCACTCGCAACACTGCCGCCTGGTGGGCTGTTGTCGAACCGACGGTGGCTAGCTCGTCGGCAATCAGCTCGGCCGCAGCATCAGCGAGACCGGCACGCGTCCTACGGACCGCGCACC
>PKWT01000271.1 GCA_003132125.1 Micrococcales bacterium
GTCTTGAGCGGTCGGATCAGCGGTTCGCCGGAGGAACGTGAGCTGCCCAGCGGGGACTCCGTCGTGCAGATCCGCCTGGTGGTGCCACGGACTGCTTCCCGCAGCCGGACCGGCGGAGGTAGTGCGACGGTGGACACCATAGACGTGTCTTGCTGGACGAAAGCCTTGCAGCGCAAGGCTGTTCGTCTCAAACCCGGTGATCTCGTGACGATCCGCGGGGCGCTCCGCCGACGATTTTGGCGTTCGCCAGGCGGGCCCGCCAGCCGGTATGACGTTGAGGCGACCGGGTTGGACCGTTGTGTGACCGCGCCGACCTCGACCTAGCCCCTGGAGCCTCACGTTGGACAATGGCGTGGTGAGAGACATGGATCCGGCAGTGAAGTCACCCGTGGATGGCGTCGCCAGCGCTACGGGCACCTTGATTGAGGCCTACGACGGCGTCGTGTGTGATCTGGACGGTGTCGTCTACCGCGGTCACCGGGTTGTGCCACACGCGGTGGAGTCCTTGTTGTCCGCGCTCTCTGCAGGCGTGCTCGTCGTCTATGCCACCAACAACGCTTCTCGTACGCCGGCTGAGGTGTCCGACCGGCTCAACGAGCTGGGGCTGCCGGGCTCAGGAGCCCGCATCGTGACAAGTGCCCAAGCTGCCGCCCGCCTTGTGGCACAACGCTGCCCGGCCGGATCCACGGTCCTGGCAGTTGGTGGGCCGGGGGTCGCCCTGGCTCTCGAAGAGGCGGGCCTTCTCGCGGTCTCACCTCAGCAGATCCGATCGGACGAGCGCGTCGTAGCGGCCGTACAGGGTTACGGGGCCAACGTCGACTGGGCCGATCTCGCGGAGGTCGCGTATGCCGTCCAAGCCGGCGCCTTGTGGGTTGCGACGAACATCGACGGCACCCTGCCGACGGACAGGGGACTTGCGCCCGGAAACGGTGCGCTCGTCGCCGCGGTCCGTTCGGCAGTCAGCGTGGATCCGGTCAACGTTGGCAAACCGAACGTCCCGCTCTATGAGTTGAGCGCCGCAGTGCTTGGTACCGACGTTGGGCGCACGCTTGCGATCGGAGATCGCCTTGATACGGACATCGCTGGCGCAGCTGCGTTGGGGATGGACTCACTGTTCGTGCTGGGGGGAGTCCACGGATGGACGGACGTGGCAGAAGCGGAGCCGCCGGCTCGGCCGCGTTACCTGGCAACCGATCTGCGTTCGCTGAACTCCGTGTACGTGGAGGCTGTGCAGGACGCCGAGGACTCCTCGAGGTGGATCTGCGGCGAGGCGTCGGCGCGGGTGTCGAGGGCAGGTGTGCTGGTCGTGGCGCAGGGTGGGTCGGTCAACCAACGGCTGCGTGCCGCGGTGAGGGCAGTCTGGGACGCACGCGACGTCGGCGGTGTGACGATCGATGCACTGGCCGGCGACGGGGCGGCGTTGTCGCGCGAACTTGACCTGACCGTGGGGCTGGAGCACTGATCGGGATTCGGTGATGATGACGTCGGATCACGCTGGACGCTCCTCAGGTTGGCGAGACGAGCGAAGCGTTGGGCAGTAGCGTGGTCAACGACCGCCATCCTGAGGAGGAAGCATGAGTTTCGAATCGTTTCGGGGATATGTCCAGCTTGCATCGGGTCTCGGAGAACTCACGCGCGCACGTGCCATGGAAGCCGCGCAGGGCCTGATGTCAATGCCCGGAGTCAGCGTCGCGACAGGCAAGTTCGCTGTCCAGGTGGGTGCGTTGGCCGAGGAGCTGTTGGCCGCCGCAACAACGAATCGTGAGCATTTGACGACATTGGTTCGAGGCGAAGTGGATGCCGCGGTCACTCGTCTGGGGCTCGTTCCGGCGGAGAAGCTGGAAGAGGCGCGGGCGGAGGCAGCTCGGCTTCGGGCCGAGGTCGCCGCGCTGCGATCGGCGTCTGCGCGTTCGAGCGCCGGGACTGCGAAGAAGACTGCGGTGAAGAAGACTGCGGCAACCAGCCCGGTCACCAAGCCGACGGCGGCGCGCCGGTCGGCAGTCACCACTCGTCGCAAACCTGCTGGCACATGAGCCATTCGGAGATGACGCATGGCGCCGGTAACGAAACGAGCATGGAGTACGAGGGGTTGTCGCACATGGATGGTGAGGAAGAAGCCGAAGAAGCGACCATCCCGTCACGGGCAGTCGTGCGCCAGCCCACCGGTGACGATGCTGTCGACACTGCGCTCGACGAGCTCGACGCAGTGGCCGATCAGCCGTTGGACTCTCAGATACAGGTGGGTGAGCAGGTCCATCGGGTTCTGCAGGGTCGACTTGCCGACCTGGGCAAGGAGTGAGCGGGTCCACCCACCGGCTCGATGTCGAGCTGGTTGAGAGGCGCCTGGCCAGGTCCAGGGGCCAGGCTCGTGAACTCGTCAAGGCAGGCTTGGTACTGGTTGACGGGTCACCGGCCAAGAAGGTCTCGACACCTGTCAGTGCCGGTCAGAGCCTCGAGCTCGCGTCCGGGGTCGAGGACTGGGTGAGCCGGGCGGCATACAAGCTTGCTGCGGCGCTGGAGTCGTTCGGAGAGGACGGTCTTCGCGCTGAAGACAAGCGATGCTTCGACGTCGGGGCCTGTACCGGCGGATTCACGCAGGTCTTGTTGCGAAAGGGCGCACGCGAGGTGGTGGCTCTCGACGTTGGGCACGGTCAGCTGGCCGAGGAGATCGCTGGCGACCCCCGCGTCATCGAACGCTCCGGGGTCAACATCCGCGATGCCCGTGCGGACGACCTTGGAGGGCCGGCAGAGCTGCTCGTCGCCGACCTCAGCTTCATCTCCCTGCGGCTCGTACTTCCAGTCCTGCGTGATCTCGTCGAGCCGTCCGGAGACCTGGTGCTCCTGGTCAAGCCCCAGTTCGAGGTCGGACGCGAACGCCTCGGCAAGGGGGGAGTCGTCAGGTCCGCCCACAACCGCGCGATGGCGATCGAACAGGTCGCGGCGGCGGCCACGGTGGCCGGCCTCACCACCAAAGCTCTGCGCGCCAGCCCCATCCGGGGTGCAACCGGAAACGCGGAGTACCTACTGTGGTTGACACGTCGCCCCGATGAGGGGCTGACCACGGCACAGGTCACCGAGCTGGCCGCCACTTTGTCGACGGAGGCACCCTCATGACCCGCCGTATCCTGCTCGTCGCCCACCCACGACGGGTCGAGGCCCAGCAGTTCGCCGGGGACGTCGCAGATCAGCTTCACGCTGCGGGGCTCGAAGTTGCACTGCTGCCCGACGCGGCCGAGGCGATCATTCTGGGGGGCAGTCCGAACATCGTCACGGCTGACCCCACAGACCCGGCTCGAGGGTGCGAGCTGGTCTGTGTGCTGGGGGGCGACGGGGCGATCCTGCGTGGTGCCGCACTGTCCAGGGGAACGGATGCCCCCCTGCTCGGGATCAACCTGGGACACGTGGGATTCCTGGCTGAGGCCGAGCGCGAGAAGCTTGGCGAGACGGTGGAGCACATCGTCGCCCGCGACTACGTCGTCGAGGAACGGATGACCCTCGATGTCACAGCGACCCATGACGGTGAGGGGATCGCGCAGAGCTGGGCGCTGAACGAGGTCTCGGTCGAAAAGGCGTCACGAGGGCGAATGATCGAGCTCACGCTCGAGATCGATGGACGGCCTTTGTCCACCTGGGGCTGCGACGGAGTAGTCACGGCCACGCCGACCGGCTCCACGGCATACGCGTTCTCCGCGGGTGGTCCCGTCGTGTGGCCGGACGTCGAGGCGATGATGGTTGTGCCCATCTCGGCCCATGCCCAGTTCGCGCGCCCCTTGGTCATCGGACCTCGGTCCGAGCTGGCCATCGAGGTGGTTCCCTACTCGGGTGCCGCCGGTGTCATGTGGTGCGACGGCTCACGCATGGTCGACCTACCCCCCGGAGCGCGCGTCGAGATCCGCCGCAGCGACACGCCCGTGCGCCTGGCACGTCTGAGCGACTGGCCTTTCGCCGACCGGCTGGTGGCCAAGTTCGACCTGTCCGTCGACGGGTGGCGTGGTGTGGCCCGACGCAACAACGGTGGTTCCGGCGCGGCTGAGCAGGCCTGACACCCGCGGTCCGTAGGCTGTCGCCATGCTTCGCGAGATCCGGATCCAGAACCTCGGCGTCATCGATGACGCGGTGCTGGAGC
This sequence comes from Micrococcales bacterium, assembly GCA_003132125.1. GTDB lineage: Bacteria > Actinomycetota > Actinomycetes > Actinomycetales > Dermatophilaceae > UBA4719. The sequence continues at coordinate 4,127 of PKWT01000271.1, forward strand.
TCTCGGCTGGCCTGAACGTGCTGACCGGCGAGACCGGCGCAGGCAAGACCATGGTTGTGTCCGGTCTTGGGCTGTTGCTCGGCGCGCGGGCGGATGCTGGCCTGGTGCGGACCGGCGCCTCGAAGGCGGTTGTCGAGGGTGTGGTCCAGGTCGGACCAGAACACCCCGCGACGCTGCGCGCTCTTGAGGCCGGCGGCGACGCAGAAGATGTCTTGATCCTGGCAAGAACCGTGTCGGCCGAGGGCCGGTCGAAGGCGCACGTTGGCGGGCGGACGGTGCCGGTCAGCGTGTTGGGTGAGCTAGGCGAGCTCCTGGTGGCCGTTCATGGTCAGTCCGATCAGTGGCGCCTCCGTCAGCCTGAGCAGCACCGCGTCGTCCTGGACCGTTTCGCGGGCGAGCCGGTCGCTGAGCCGTACGGGCGCTATATCGCCCTGTATGACGAGCTCCACCAGGTTGGCGCCGAGCTGCGGGAGCTGCGCGGGCGTGCCCGCGACCGGGCGCGGGAGGTGGATGTCCTCCGGGCGGGGCTTGAGGAGATCGAGGCAGTCGACCCGGCGCCGGGTGAGGATCTCGAGCTGCGCGCCGAGGATGAGCGCCTGGCGCATGCCGATGGACTTCGAGCCAGCGCCGGCCAGGCCCACGCCCTGCTCACCGGCGACCAGGACGGTCTCTACCCGGGGACCGGAACGTCGGATGGCTTGAACGCCGGCGATGTTGGGGCGCATCTGGCAACTGCACGGGTGGCGCTGGCACCCATGACTGCTCACGATCCGGCGCTGGCTGACCTCGACCGTCGTCTGCAGGAGCTGGGCTACCTGGCGGCTGACCTGGGTGTGGACCTGGCTGCGTACTTGTCGGAGGCCGAGGTCGACCCGGCCAGGCTCGCCTGGGTCCAGGACCGCCGGGCAGAGCTGGCACGGTTGCAGCGCAAGTACGGCGACACCATCGATGACGTTCTGGCGTGGGGCAAGGAGTCTGCGGCCCGGCTCGCCGAGCTGGAGGGTGCGGATGATCGTGCCGATGGTCTGCAGATCTGGCTCGATACGTTGCGAGCGGACCTGGCGACCAGCGCCGGCGAGCTGAGCGCGGCGAGGGGTCTTGCTGCGACCGATTTCGGAGCCCGGGTCACGACAGAGCTGTCCCACCTGGCGATGGGCAAGGCGGTCGTGCAGGTCTCGGTGGCGCGCCGTCCGGACCCCGACGGGCTGCCTCTCGACGATGAGACCGAGTGGGTCCGGTTCGGTCGTCACGGAGTCGACGAGGTCGAGATCCTGTTGGCGGCCAACCCTGGCGCACCCCTGCGTAGTGTCGCCAAGGCAGCTTCTGGCGGAGAGTTGTCCCGGGTCATGCTGGCGCTCGAGGTCGTCACCGGGAGCGGGGACGTTCCGACTTTCGTCTTCGACGAGGTGGATGCCGGAGTCGGTGGCAGGGCGGCGCTGGACGTTGGTGCCCGGCTGGCCGCGCTGGCAACCTCGGCGCAGGTCATTGTCGTGACCCACCTCGCTCAGGTGGCGGCCTATGCAGACAGTCATCTGGTGGTGCGCAAGACCGATGACGGACACATCACTGCCAGCGGGGTGGCCGCGGTCACAGGCCAGGAACGGCTGCGCGAGCTTGCTCGAATGATGGGCGGGGTCGAGGACTCCGACGTGGCGATAGAGCACGCCAAGGAGCTTCTCGGGCAGGCATCGACGAGCCGTCAGGAAGCGATGGGAGCAGGCAGGCTCCGTACGTGACACGATGGGCGACGATGTTCATGACCCTGCGCCGCCGAGCGCCTCGCGAACCGGATCTGCCCGGGGTCCGGGGGACTCTGCGCATTGACGGGCGCACCAAACAGCTGACCAAACGGCTCAAGTCCGGCGATATCGCGGTCATCGACCACCAGGACATTGACAGGGTCAGCGCCGAGGCTCTGCTTGCGTGCAAGCCGGCGGCGGTCATCAACGCCGCCTCGTCGATCACTGGACGCTACCCGAACCTCGGTCCGGAGATCCTGGTGGACGCAGGGGTGCCGTTGGTCGACAGCGTCGGCAAGGATGTGATGCTCGAGCTGAAGGATGGGCAGAGCGCGCGTCTGGACGGAGACACCCTGTACGTCGGCGACGTCGTCGTGGCCAAGGGCACCCTTTTCGACCACGACATCGTGAATGCCGCGATGATCGAAGCGCGAGCGGGCCTTGCCGTCCAGCTTGAGGCGTTCGCGGCCAACACGATGGAGTACCTCCGGCGCGAACGCGAGCTGTTGCTCGATGGCGTCGGGGTTCCTGACATCACCACGGTCCTGGATGGCCGTCATGCCCTCGTGGTGGTTCGGGGTTATCACTACAAGGACGACCTGCAGACGCTGCGGTCCTATATCCGTGAGTACCGACCGGTCCTGATCGGCGTCGATGGCGGCGCCGACGCGCTGCTCGAAGCAGGGCACCGACCGCACCTCATCGTCGGAGACATGGACTCGGTCTCGGACGCCACACTCCGGTGCGGGGCCGAGATCGTGGTCCATGCGTATCGCGATGGCCGCGCGCCCGGGCTGGAGCGGGTCCGCAAGCTGGGCCTTGACTCGGTGGTCTTTCCCGCAACGGGCACGAGCGAAGACGTGGCCATGTTGCTTGCTGATGACAAGGGCGCCTCGCTCATCGTCACAGTCGGTACGCACGCCACGCTGGTCGAGTTCCTGGACAAGGGCCGCTCGGGAATGGCCAGCACGTTCCTGACCAGGCTGCGGGTCGGCGGCAAGCTCGTGGACGCAAAAGGCGTGAGCCGGCTGTACCGTTCGCGCATCTCAAACCTTTCTCTGGGTGTCATGCTGCTCGTTGGCCTGTTCGCACTCTTTGTCGCTCTGGCCTCGACCCCCGCCGGCACCACCATGCTCCAGCTGGTGGCTGCCCGTTGGGATGACGCGTGGTCCTGGATCGTGGGGTTGTTCACATGATTGACTTTCGTTATCACCTGGTCTCCATCGTCTCGATCTTCCTGGCGCTCGCTGTGGGGATCGTCCTCGGGGCCGGGCCGCTCAAGGGTGACCTTGGTGCCCGTCTCACCCAGGAGACGACGGCGCTGCGCGCCGACAAGGCCGCGCTGCGCACGCAGCTTGATGCCGTGCAGCGAGGAACCGATGCGCGTGACTCCTTCTCATCGGCCGTCGCGCCGGGGATCATCAAGGCAAAGTTGACGGGCAAGACCGTTGCCCTTGTCATCGCCCCTGGAGCGGACTCCGACCTGGTCAAGAACACCACGGCCTCGTTGGTCGCCGCCGGCGCCAAGGTGGGATCGACCATCACGTTGACGGACGCCTGGACAGACCCGGCCAAACGAACGTTCCGAAGTACTCTGGCGGATCAGCTCGCCACGCTGGTCAAGGCGCCGCTCGTTGCCAACAACCCGGACGAGCTTGCCGCCACGGTTCTGGCCCGGGCGATCCTTGGCGGCAAGGACCAGTCCACAGAGCGGGTCGCGCCCGCTGCCAGCGCAGCGCTGGACGGCCTCAAGGCCGGCGACCTCGTCAAGGTGTCCCCGGACCAGATCGTCCCATCCTCGAGCGCGGTCATCGTGGGTGGACCGGTCAAGGGCTCCTCCCAACAGGACATCGACGCCCGCTTGGCCAGCTACGTACAACTTGTTCGTTCTCTGGAGTCAGCTGGGTCGGGCGTCGTGGTCGTCACCCTGTCCAACGCCATCAACCTGAAGGACTCCGCAGATCTGGTGACCGCGGTCCGCAAGGACTCCGACGCGGTCAAGGCCGTGTCGACAGTTGATGACGCAGACCTGCCCATGGGACAGATCACGGTCGTTCTCGCGCTCGCACAGCAGTACTCCGGCGGCAACGGACAGTACGGCCTGGCCGCCGACGCCAATTCGATCGCGCCAGGCATGACGGCCAAGCAGTGACACGGAGGCGACGGGAGAGCACCTCGAGCGCCCCTGTCGCCTTGGGTGCCTTCAGCGTCGGTGCGATCGCTTCGCTGGTTGCCTCGGCCATCCTGAAACGCCACCCACCCGGCGGCGCCGAACGATGGACCCGCACGAACCACGCTGGTTGCCCCGTCACCTTGTTCGAAGGCCCTGCCTATGCCGTCGGCGCGGTCGTCGGAGCCCTCTCCGGGGGTGCTGGCCCACCGGCGGCGGTGTCAGGTCTGGGCGCTGGTTTCTTGGGTGCTCTCGATGACTGGCTCGGCGGCAGCTCCAGCAAGGGCCTGCGCGGCCATCTTGCCGCCGCCCGACGAGGCCAGGTGACAACGGGGGTCGTCAAGATCGTGGGTCTGGGGGTCACCGGTCTGGCGACCGCTTGGATGGCAGACCGGTCACGTGGGATGACCGGGACGCGTGCGACCAGGCCGTTGACCACGCTCGTGGGCGGTGCCGTGATCGCGGGCTCGGCCAACGTCGTGAACCTTTTCGACCTTCGCCCAGGGAGGGCGCTGAAGGTGGTTCTGCTGCTCGTCGTGCCGATCGCCGCTGGCCGATCCGGAACCCGCCTGTCGACTGCCACAGCCGCAGCTACAGCGGGTGCCGCGATGGTGGCCCTGCCCGATGACCTGTCTGGTCGGAGCATGCTCGGTGACACCGGTGCCAACAGTGCGGGGGCCCTGATCGGAGCCGCTCTGGTGGCGCGCATGGGCCTTCGTGGCCGGCTGCTCGCTCTTGCCTCGGTGACCGCACTGACGCTCGCCTCAGAGAAGGTCAGCTTCACGAACGTGATCGATTCGTCGCCCACCTTGAGCCGGCTCGACGCGCTCGGCCGTCCACCACGGCCCTCCCACGGTGATCCTGTCAATCCATGACTCGCCACGACGAGACCTCCCGCCGGGCCACCATGGCCGGCAAGGCGGCTCCAGGGGTCTTCGCGGCCGCTGGACTCATCGCGGTGGTCACCCTGGCGGCCAGGGTCTTGGGGTTTGGCCGCTGGCTGGTGTTCTCCCAGAGTGTGGGGGCCACCTGCGTCGGCAGTGTCTACCAAGCCGCGAACCAGCTACCGAATGTCATCTTCGAGGTGGCCGCGGGCGGAGCCCTTGCCGCGGTCGCCGTCCCAATCATCGCGGGCCAGCTGGCCTCCGATGCCCAGGACGAGGCAGCTCAGACCGCCTCGGCCATGCTCTCCTGGGCGCTGGCCGTGCTGGTACCCCTCTCCATTCTGATGGCCGCGGCCGCGAGGCCGTTGTCAACGTTGTTGGTCGACAGCCAGAGGTGTTCTGGCTCAACGGATCTCATGGCTGCCATGCTCGTGGTCTTTGCGCCACAGATCGCGCTGTACGGCGTCGGTATCGTTCTTGCCGGGGTGCTTCAGGCTCACCGGCGCTTCCTCGCCGCGGCCGCGGCCCCCCTGTTGTCCAGCGTCGTGGTCATGGCGACGTACCTGCTGTATGCGGCCATGGCGCAGGGGAGAGGAAACGACCTGACGCGACTTCCTGTCCAGGCCACCACCATCTTGGCGGCCGGAACGACGCTCGGCGTTGTTGCGTTGAGCCTGCCCCTGCTCATCCCGGTGCACCGCGCCGGCATACGACTGCATCTGACCTGGACCTTTCCCCAGGGAGTTGCGCGACGAGCCAGAGCCCTCGCCGGTGCCGGGCTACTGGCGCTGGTCGCTCAACAGGTTGCCGTGCTGGTTGCGCTCTGGGTGTCCCAGCATCGCGGTGGTCCAGGCACGCTGAACGTCTACACCTACGTCCAGGCCGTCTATCTCCTGCCGTATGCCGTGCTCGCGGTTCCCATTGCCACAGCGGCATTCCCGGCGCTGGCGACGGGCGTGAA
>PKWT01000181.1:0-12162 GCA_003132125.1 Micrococcales bacterium
CCGTCAAGGACGCCAAACCGCGCGAGATCCCGGCCAAGTGGTTGGACAAGCGCCGGGTGCTGGCGTTGAGAGTGGCCAGCGACAATCAGCGGGTCGCAATGATCACCACCGACGTTGCCGGTGCCGACGTGCAAGTGGTTGTCGCGGGGATTGTCCGCTCCGGAAACGGCGGCGCCCTTTCCCTGGCGGCCGAACCACTTCGGGTCGGGTGGACGCTGACAGCTGCGACAGACCTTGCGTGGGCCGATGACAGCACACTGGCGGTCATTGGCCAGATTGGTCCCAAGGCCGCGTTGGTGCCGTACCTGGTGGAGACAGGTGGCAAGGTCACGGCCTTGCCACCTGTCTCCGGACCACGGCTGGTCACTAGCACTGGGGGGGTCAGAGGCGTTGTGGTGGTTGCGGATCCGGGCAAGGTCCTGGCTCGCGCGGGCAACGGCTGGCAGCAGCTGCAGACCGGCACTGACTTCCTCATCCCAGGGGAGTAGGCCGGTCGGTCATGGGAACAGGCCAACCGTGGCGGTGCTGGAGACAACGAGGAATCGGTCGATCCACAACCATTGTGCGAAGAGGCCGAGAAGGATCAGAACGGTGACGGCGACGAGGCGCAACCGTAAGTCTGAGTGCGAGGTCGGGCGCTCGGGCAGCGGCCAAAGCAGCGGGAAGGCCAAGAAGATGTGGCGCGGGCTACTGGCGCCGGGTGATGTTGTCAACAGGATGAACATCGGATACGCCAGCGCCCAGGCGCGCACCTCTGGTCCCCACGCCGTTGCACCTCGACGAACCGTTAACAGCACCGCTAGGAGCACTGCCCCCGCAAGGATGGCAGAGCTTGATACTCCGCCCAATTCCCAGGCCTTGACTGTCCACGCATTGAGAACTCTTGCCTCCCCTGGTCCCCCCCAGGAGGACATGGTCTGGGTGTATGCCATTGGCACGCCCGTGACTAGGGCGGCGATGATTGGCCACAGCGCGGTCGCGGCCAGGCAGGCGAGCCCGGCGGCGCCGACGCGCCACCGATCCCGCGTCGAAAATGGTACGAGGTCTCGCCGGCGATAACGCCAGATGCCGTGCCAGAGCACGACTGGCAGGAGCACGAGCGCCACTGGTCGGGTGAGCGCGAGCAGAGTGATAACAACGGCGAACCACGCATAGCGCTTGTGACGCAAGAGCAGCAAAGCCGAACATGTCAGCAGTAGCGCCATGCTCTCGGTATAGGCAATCTGCGTCACCGGCGCAGCGATGTACGTGCAGACAAGAACAACTGTTGCGCTGGCAGCAAGCCGTCCGGTGGTCTGGTTCAGCAGCCGGTACATAACTACCATTGCGGCGGATCCGAGCACGACGCTCAAAAGGGGTGCGACCAGGCTGAAGTCCAGCCCGGAGAGCCAGGTCAGGGCCCTGACGGTGAATGGGTATGCGGGGTAGAAGCCCCAGGGGTTCTTGGCGATTGCTCCGTTCGACTGTCTGGGCAGTATCGATGGGTAACCGTTTTGGGCAATGGTGCGATACCACTCTCCGTCCCAGTTGGTGGCCACCGCGAAATATCCGGGGTGGGCCGGTTTCCCAAGGTCAGGGAGGGCAACCTGGTGGCGCTGGGCAGCCAAGATGAAACCAACGTCGATGAGCCGGATCAGCGCGTACACCGCAAGGGGGAACCAGATCGCAAACGGTGGCTTTGGCAGGCGTCGGGGTCGACGAGGGGGTTCGCGGCGTTCGCGAAGTAGGGGGTCGGTCATGGCGCCTGCATAAGGCTGAAGCCGGCGTCGCTCGGCCACTCGGTGAGAACGAATGGCCGAGCGGCGAAGCGCACCCACGGCTCCGGACCCACAAATCGTCCGGTGTCGAGGACGGATTGCCCCGCACGAAGATTCCACCGGGTGTCCGGGTCTGATCGGTGGTTGAGCGACATGAAGGCGGTCACGGCGCCCGTGATCAACGCCACGGATGGCAGCAACCGCCGGTGGTCAGCAGGGCTCGTGGTTTCTCTGGGCGCTGGCATCCCCGTGGCTACCGCATCTGGCGGAGTCGCTTGCGGGTCGGGTGCTGTCCGTCGCGTCATGTCGACTCTAGGAGCACGTAGCCGTTGTCCCGCCCAGTGATCTGCCAGTGGAGCTCTTGCTGGAGTGCATCGGCCAAAGCCGAATCCTGGCTGAGCAAAGCAGCGGTGGCTCCCGTACGGGTGATGAAGGACTGCCACCCGGGCCCGACCCGCTCGTTGTTCCGGTAGGCCGTGAGGTACTCCAACGAGTAGACCTCAGAGCGCAGATCCGCGACCGGGATCAGTTGGGGCTCGGTCCATAGGAGCCAGCCGCTGATGGCGAACTGGTCCAGGACCACTGTCTTTGCCGGCAGGGCTGCCATCTGGGGCCTGAGGCGTTCGGGCACTCCGAACGGATTCTGCGCCATGGCCCCAGCGATCGGTATCGCGACAAGGGCGGTGGCCAGGGACACGCCAAGCCAAGTGAACACCGCATGGCGGGTCAAGACTCTGGGAGGCCGGAACCGTTGCTGTTGAAGGGCGCCTGCAAACAGGGGGGCCGCAATCACGGCTCCGATGGCAACAGTGCGGAACATGATGAGTGTGGCTACGAACGCGCAGACTGCCAGCAATATCTGCCAAGTTGGCGGAACGCTGGTTGACCTCACCCAGGTCAGCACGACGAGGGCAATCATCGCGAGAGTGATGAGCGCGAACGGGTTGCTGGCGGACGTCGGCTGCCATTCCTGGACGAAGGAACCGGCTGCCGCGGACACGTTGAACGGTGAAAGGAGGAGTTGGGGTCCCACGGGCGTCAGAGCTGCCGCGACAAGACTGAACGCTGGCACGAGCATCAACCGCAGTGCAGTACGCCGGTCCAACCGCCGGTCGATGGCCAGGCCGAGGATGACCACGCCACCGACTGCGATTCCGACTGGCCACAAGCCGTGGCTGCAAGCCCAGAGCCAGGTGAGCGGGACCAACCACCAGCGGGGCTTCAGGTCCTCAGCCGATCGCCACCAAGCGGCCAGGGTGATCGACAGGAGGATGAAGCTCACGAGCTGTGGCCGCTCCGTGAGGCTTGCCCCGGCGCCTAGCATCGCCGCCAGCGCGGCCATGAGCGCAGGCACGGAGTCGGCGACCCTCCGACAGGCCCAGAGGAGGGCGCCAAGCAGAACCAACATCGCGGCGCAACGCAGCCAGGCCACACCGGGCAGCCCAGCCAGCTCGTATACCTTCTGCGCCACAACCTCGGGCAACCATTGGGTGAGGACGAACGGACGGCTAGCAAACGGAACCCATGGGTCGGGACCGCTGAAGTGTCCACCGCTCAGGACGTACTGTCCCGTTTTGAGGTGCCACCAGATATCAGGGTCACCAACCGCTCGAGTGCCCGCCCTGACGGTTAGGCCCAGCGTCAAAAGCGCGAGCACGCCGATCATCCACCGTGGCTCCCGCGCGTCTGCCAGACCGATCTTCGCCTTCTGTCCGTCATGGGGTTGACCGTCACTGCCTTGGTCGGTTCGGACCTGTGCACTCATGGCGCACTCAGCAGGATGTACCCGGAGTCCGTGCCGAGCGAGTGCCAGCCCAGCCGCTCGCGGAGCGCAATCGCTATCGGGGAGCTTGACGCCACCAACGCGTACGTCGAGCGCGTCGACGTGATGAAGCCCTGCCAGCCCGGCTCGGCGTCCATGGCCCTGATGTAGGCGGCCAGATGAGCGTGCGAGTAGATCTCGGTTCTGAGGTCGATCGCCGGCGACAGGTGGGGCTCGGCCCACAGGAGCCACCCGGTCTTGTCGTCCTCGCAGAGGATCACGGTGCCCGCCGGGATGGCCGATAACTGGGGTCGCAGACCCTCGGGGACTCCGACGGGGGTTTGTGCGATGGCCCCGGCTAGCGGTAGCGCAACTATCGCGGCAGCCAACACCAGAGCATGCCAACCGAGTACTTCCCTGCGGGTGGCGGGACGTACTGAAGTCCTGAAGTATTGCTGAAGAGCCTGGGCGAACAACGGTGCGGCAAGCACCGCCCCAACCGCGATCGTGCGGGACATCGCGAGCGTGGAAACGATTGACAGGCCGGCGAGCGCGATCTGCCACCACGGCGGCACCGCGCGCGATCTGAACCAGCCAAGGAGCACGATGGCGAGCATGGCCAAGGTCAGGATCGCGTACGGGTCGCGGATGGAGGTTGGTTGCCACTCCCCGACGAAGTCGCGACCATTGGCTCCAACCGTCAAGGGGGTCAGGAGCAGCTGTGGCCCGACGGGTGTGAGGGCAGCCGCCACGAGACCAAGGGCTGGTATGGCGACGAGCCGCCCGGCGTGCCTCCGATCCAGTCTGTGGTCGATCGCGAGACTGGCCACCATGACGACGCCAAGACCAAGGCCGACGATCCACAGGCCGTGACTCATGGCCCAGAGCCAGGTCAGCGGAATGAGCCACCACCGGGGTTTGAGGTCTTCGGCCGTGCGCCACCACGCGCCAACCGTGATGGCGAGCATGACGAAGCTGATCGCCTGTGGCCGTTCGGTCATCCCCTCGCCGGCTGCGACCACCGCCACGAACGCTGCCAGCAGACTCGGGACCGCACCCGAGACCCGACGCGTGCTCCAGAGCGTCACGGTCAGGAGCAAGAGCATCGACACACACCGAAGCCAGGCGATCGCCGGCAGGCCTGCGACGGAATACAGCAGGTGGGCGACGATCGACGGAAGCCATTCGGTCGGAACGAAGGACCGCACAGGGTAAGGCGCCCACGGGTCCGGTAGGCCGAAGCGGCCACCATCCAGGAGGAACTGGCCGACGCGTAGGTGAAGCCAGGGGCTGGGGTCACTCACCGCGCGAAGGCCCACTCTTGTTGTCGCCGCCACGATCACCAGGGCAAGAGCCCAGTGCAGCCAGGGCACCCTTTGGTCTGTCAGCCACCTCGGGTGCTTGCGCCCAAAGAACGGAGCCACCCGATCGCTCTGGATGGCTGCATGGGGGGACACCCGGTCAGTATTCGACACTATTGCCTCGTTTGTGCGGCGAATCGCCAGCCAGGTGCAGACATCATCCGTCTGTACAGGGTGAGAAGGTCCGAGCGGATCCGCGTACGCGAGGAACGAACGGTTTCAGGGGCTCTGTGGGCTTATGTGCTTCCCATGAAGGGCGCATCCTCCGTTCGGTCAATCTTTCGCTGACCGAACGGGCCCGAGTCCCGACGCATTGGGCGATGCAAGGTCTTCCCTGCAATCGACATGCTTGAGCATGGCCGCAGGAACCTCATCTCTGCGCAATCAACGCCCTGGAAGGGGACTGAAATGCTTTCCTACCTCGTCAAGATTCAGGTCAAGGCCGCCGCACTGCGCGACGAGCGCGGCGCGACAGCCGTTGAGTACGGCCTCATGGTCGCTCTGATCGCCATCGTCATCATCGTCGCCGTCTCCTTGCTGGGGTCCAACCTGAACAAACTGTTCAGCAAGGTCGCGAGCAGCGTCTGACCCGAAGTTTGGAACGTGCCATGAGGTTCCTCAAGAGCCGTCTACGTGGTCGTCACGGGCTTTACGCTGGTGACGACCACGTGGCTAAGGCTTTTGAGCACGGACTCATGGTGGACCGACTGCCATGGTGATCATCGTCGCCGTGACCGCCTTCGGTTCGTCAGTCAAAGGGCTGTTCGAGTCTGCTGTTCTCAACACCCCGTTCTTCAACTGAGATGCGACGTCCCCTGATGGCCAGAATCTCCAGCATGAGAGACGAGGACTGACCATGGGACGCAAGGCCATTGACTCTGTGGCGCGAGATCCGCTCTTGGACCCGGTTCTTGGCTGGCGAGGTATCCAAATCAACTTCGTAAGCAAGGGGATGTGCTGATGGGTCGTCGTGTTCTGGTGGTGTTGGCTGCCGTGGTGGTGGCGTTGATTGGTGTGGTCGCGGTGGTGGTCTATGCGCAGGGTGCCGATTCCCGGGCTGTGGCTGATCAGCAGCCACAGACGGTGTACATCGCCGCGAAGCTGGTGCCGGCGGGCACCACGGCCGCAGAGGCGGTGGCCACGGGCCTGATGGTGCCGACGCAGGTCGCGGCCAAGGGGCTGCCGTTGGGCGCTTTGAGCACGGTCGACGAGGCGACGGGCAAGCTTTTGGCGCTGACGGATATCGCGCCTGGTGAGTTTGTCGTGGCGAGCCGGTTTGGAACGACTCCGTTGGGACAGAAGGCGATCCAGGTGCCGGATGGGCAGATTGCGATCTCGCTTGAGTTGTCCGACCCGGCCCGGGTGGGCGCCTTCGTGAGCCCCGGGTCCCACATCGTCATCTATGACACCTACGTCCCGCCGGTGGCCGCTGCCGGCACGACCGCCGCCGCTGCCGCGGCAGTCGCCACCAAACAGACCCGGGTGCTTCTGGATGACGTCCTGGTCATCGCGATGGGGTCCACGACGCTTACGCCTCCTGCCGCCACCGACGGACAGGCTCAGCCTGCGGCCGCGGCCGCGGGTGCGCTGGTGACTGTTGCGCTGCCGCCGGCGTTGGCGGCCAAGCTCGTGCAAGGCATACAGACAGGCACGTTGTATGCGGGTCTGCGTGGCACCGACACCAAGGCCGATCTGGCCCAGATAGTCTCGGACGCAACGCTGTTCGGCAAGTGAGCTAGGAGCCCTGACATGACCATTCTTTGGGATAGCGACCCGGCTGCCGCGGAGAACTACCACTTTGCGGTCGGCGACCACATCGAGGTTGCCGAGTCGGCCCAGTCGGTGATGCGTGGGCTGGGTGCCACCGCGGCGGAGCTGTTGGTCATCGTGGGGCCTGAGGTCGGTTTGCAGGCCGCCTCAGCTATGGCCGAGCAGGTTCGCAACGAGCGGCCCGAGGTCAGCGTGATCTTGCTGCGCCGTCGTCTTGAGGTGGCGGTCCTGGCTCAGGCGCTGCGTGCGGGTTTCCGCGAGGTGGTCGCCTCCGATGACCTGACCTCGTTGTCGGATGCGTGCCGGCGAAGTCTGGAGATCTCCCACCACCTGGCTGGGGTTTCCGGGGTCGCCCCGGTCGTCGAGGGCAAGGTCATCACCGTCTTCAATGCCAAGGGTGGGTGTGGCAAGACGACGATCTCCACGAACCTGGGTGCCTACATGGCGTCTACGGGCGCGCGGGTCCTGCTGGTTGACCTTGACCTGGCCTTTGGGGATGTGGCGATCAGTCTTCAGCTGCGCCCGGCGGCCTCGATGGGCGATCTGGTGGCGATGGCGGGCCACATCGACGAGCAGGGTCTGGCCTCGGTGGTGACCAAGCACGAGAGCGGGCTGGACACCATCTGCGCGCCCAACCAGCCCGGTGAGGCGGACCGGATCTCGGGGCCGTTGGTGACTGAGATGTTGCGCGTTGCCCGTCGCTGCTATGAGTACGTCATCATCGACACCCCGCCGGCTTTCTCCGAGCACGTGCTGGCGGCGTTCGACCTCTCCGACATGGCGGTTCTGCTGGCCACCTTGGACATCCCTGCGGTCAAGAACTTGCGGCTCACCCTGGACACCCTTGACCTGCTGGGGTACCCCCGCGAGGCCTGGATCGTGATCCTGAACCGCTCGGATGCCAAGGTCGGTCTGAACACCGAGGACGTGGTGGCCGCGATCAAGCAGCCGATCGCGGCGATGATCCCGAGCAGTGCGCACGTTCCGGCCTCGGTGAACCGGGGGGTGCCGATCATGTTGGACGAGCCCAAGCACCCGGTCTCGTTGGCGCTGCGGGCCTTCGCCGACCACTACCTCCTCAACCCCTCGGCGCCGAACCTGCCAGGCGCCCGTGGTGACGAGGAGTCGTTGGCAGAGACGCGACGGCCGTCGGAGAAACCGCGGCGTGAGATGCGCCTGTTCCGTAGAGGGGTGAAGTGATGAGTCTCGCTGACCGTCTGGACCAGGCCCGACGTTCACAGCCGGAGGCGCCCAATGGGCACGACGCCAAGGATGGGGCCAAGCCTGCGGTGGTTCGGGTCCGTGACCCGTTCGCGGGCGTGAAGGCCAGCGTCCACCAGGCGCTGCTGGACTCCCTGGGCCCCCAGCTGTACGACCCTCACCTGGAGCAGGCCGATCTGGAGCTGCGGGTTCGTCAGACGCTGCAGATGGTGATCGAGTCCGAGAACACCCCGTTGTCGGCGCCGGACCGGACCCGGATCGCCCAGGAGGTCGCCGACGAGATTCTGGGCCACGGGCCGTTGGAGCCGTTGCTGCGTGACGGTGAGATCACCGAGATCATGGTCAACGGGCCGAACGACATCTTCGTGGAGCGGGCGGGCAAGATCTATCCCGTCGAGGCCAGGTTCACCAGTGACGCGCATCTGCGGCGCACGATCGACAAGATTGTGGGCCGGATTGGCCGCCGGGTCGATGAGAGCTCACCGATGGTCGATGCCCGGCTGGCTGACGGCTCCCGGGTCAACGCTGTCATTGCGCCGATCGCCCTGGATGGCAGCATCCTGACGATCCGCAAGTTCTCCGCTGACCCGTTCACCGACCGCGACCTCATCGCGTTTGGGACCATCACCCCGCAGGTGCGCGACTTCCTGCGGGCCTGCATCCTGGGGCGGCGCAACATCATCATCTCCGGGGGCACCGGCTCGGGGAAGACGACGCTGCTCAACGTGTTGTCCGGCTATATCCCCGACGATGAGCGGATCATCACCATCGAGGACGCGGCCGAGCTGCAGCTGCGCCAGCGCCACGTGCTGCGTCTGGAGGCCCGCCCGTCCAACACCGAGGGCAAGGGCCAGGTGTCCATCCGCGAGCTGGTCAAGAACGCGCTGCGGATGCGCCCCGACCGGATCGTGGTCGGTGAGATCCGCGACGGTGCGGCCCTGGACATGCTCCAGGCCATGAACACCGGCCACGACGGCTCGTTGACCACGGTCCACGCGAACACCCCCCGCGACAGCCTGTCGCGGGTAGAGACGATGGTGCTGATGGCCGGGATCGACCTGCCGGTGCGGGCGATCCGTGACCAGGTGGCCAGCGCGGTGGACCTGATCGTCCAGCAGGCCCGCCTGAAGGACGGCAGCCGCCGGGTCACGGCGATCACCGAGGTTGAGGGGATGGAAAGCGATGTCATCACCTTGCAGGACCTGTTCACCTTCGACTACGCCGCCGGCCGCGACGACCACGGCCGGTTCCTGGGCTCCCTGCGCAGCACGGGGTTGCGGCCCAAGTTCACCGAGCACCTGCACGATTTGGGGATCGATCTGCCCCCGGAGATGTTCCTGCGCGGGGCCGACTGATGAGCGGCAGGCCCGCGACCTCGGCTCGTTTGCGTTCGGTCGGCGTTGGGCTGCTGGCCGTTGGGCTGCTGGCCACGGCGGTTTCCAGCGCGTCGGCGGCACCCGCCCCAGGAGACGTGTCGATCAGCGACATCCAGGTCACCAAGACCGGGGTGAGCGCCATCCTGACCGCCCGCACGGCCGGCGGCGGCGCCAAAATCGACCCCGCGTCGGTCAAGGCCACCCTGGGTGGTGCCGACGCGATAGTGAAGGTCCAGCCGATCGCCGCGGAGCGCCGGGTCACCACGTTGCTGATCGATACCAGCGGCTCGATGGGCGTGGCGGGCATGGCCACGGTGGTGCGGGCGGCGGACTCGTTCCTGGCCACGGTACCGGCGGACGTGTATGTCGGGGTGGTCGCGTTCTCCACGGTGCCCAAGGTCGTCGTGGCTCCGACCCTGAACCGTGCCGCGGTCCGCACAGCGGTCGCGGCCTTGCAGTCCCAGGGTGAGACCAGCTTGTACGACGCCATCGCGGTGGCGCTGAGTCAGCTGGGGACCACGGGGGATCGCAGCTTTGTCCTGCTCAGTGACGGCGGCGACACCCGAAGCCGTCGCACCCTGGACCAGACCGTGGCCGCCCTATCGGCGTTCGGGGTTCGAGCCCAGGTCGTCGGTTTCAAGACCAGCGAGAGCCAGGGTTCGGTGCTGGCCCAGCTCGCCTCCGCCGGCCATGGCAGTGTGGCCGCGGCCAGCAACGACGCCGCGGTCTCGTCCGCGTTCAAGATGGCCGCCCAGGACTTGGGCTCGCAGGTCCGGGTGGTCATCACCGCACCGTCCGGGGTGGGTGGCCTGCAGTCTCTGAAGGTGACGGCCACCGCCGGCGGCACGGCCATGGCCAGCGTCACGTCGGTCAACCTGGCGGTCGTCAGCCCCCCGTCCTCAGCCTCGCCCGCACCGACTGCGGCGCCGACGCCCGTCCCGGTGGAGGTCTCCGCGCCGGCCACCGCGAAGGGGCCGCTGGGTGTCGCCTGGGTGCTCTGGTTCGCGCTGCTGGCCATCTTCGTCGGCGTCGGCGCTGTGATCCTGGTCCTGGGCACGCCGGCCGCTGGGTCGCGCCGCCAACGCCGCCTCGAGTCGATCGAGCGGTACGTCCCGGGCACGACCTCGATTCGCGCCGAACAACGCTCGACCCCGACGATAACCTCGATCAGCGACACCCTGGTCAGCATGGGCGAGAAGGTGATGGACAAGCGGGCCTCGACACCGCGCACCCAGCAGCTCCTCGAACGCGCCGACCTGCCGCTGCGCCCGGGGGAGTGGGCCGTTCTTCGGGTCGTGTCCGTCGTGGCCGGTGTGGCCGGTGGCATGGTCCTGCTGCGCGGCGGCTCGACCTCGTTGCTGGTCGGCGCCGTCCTGGGAGTCGTGGTCGGACTGGTCATGCCGGCACTGTTCCTGAAGTTCGCCGCCAAACGGCGAGCAGGCAAGTTCGAGAATCAGCTGCCCGATGTCCTGACCCTGATCGCCTCCAGCCTCTCGACCGGCTTCTCGCTCCTGCAGGCCCTGGACGGGGTTGCCAGGGACGCCGCCGAGCCCTCGGCCAAAGAGTTCTCCCGGGCCCTGGCCGAGACCCGGATCGGCGCCGACATCGAAGACAGCCTGGAACACCTGGCCGACCGGATGGACTCCACCAACATGCGCTGGACCGGGATGGCCATCGGCATCCAACGCCAGGTCGGCGGCAACCTGGCCGAGACCATGCGCAACACCGCGACCACCTTGCGCGACCGGGAGGCCCTCAAACGTCACGTCAAAGGCCTCTCGGCCGAGGGCCGGCTCTCGGCATACATCCTGATCGCCCTGCCGATCGGCATCTTCTTGTACATGCTCGGGGTCAACCGGGCCTACGTGGAACTGCTCTGGACCACCACGATCGGCATCGGGATGCTCGCCGGCGGGCTGGTCTCCCTGGTCATCGGGGTCTTCTGGATGCGTAAAGTCGTCGACGTGGAGGTCTGACCCATGGGTGCCCAGATGCTGCTGATCTTCGCCGCGGCAAGTATCGCCGCCGCCGCCGTCATGTTGTTCCTTGCCGTAGCCTTGGGCAGTGGCGCCCTGACCGGCACCGCACGCAGCCTCGCGCTGATCGAGCACACCGTCTCCCAGACCGAGGTGGGCCGCAACGAGCTACCCGTCGCCGATCGCCTCGTCCGACCCTTCTTCACCGGGATGAAGGACATGGCCCTGCGCCTGTCACCCTCAGGCACCTCCCAACGACTCAGCCACCTGCTCGACCTGGCCGGCAACCCGGTCGGCATGACGCCCGAGAAGCTGCTCGGCTACAAAGGGGCCGGACTGCTCACTGGCGGACTACTCGGCATCCTGTACGGAGGGCTCAGCCTTCGAGGAGTCATGTTCGGCGCAGCCGGCGCCGCCGCCGGATTCCTGGTACCGGACGTGCTCGTCTACAACATCGGCGCCAAACGCCAGGAAGTCCTACGCCGCGACCTGGCCGACGCCCTGGACATGCTCACCGTCTGCGTCGAAGCCGGCCAAGGATTCGACTCCTCCCTCATGTACGTCGCCAAATCGGTCGAAGGACCGGTCGCCGGCGAGTTCTCCCGCGTCCTGGCCGAGATCCAGATCGGCAAATCCCGCAGCGACGCGTTCTCCGCACTCTCGTCACGCACCAAAGTCACCGAGATCCGCACCTTCGTCACCGCACTGGTCCAAGCCGACCGACTCGGCCTACCCATCGGCAGCGTCCTACGCGAACAATCCATCCAGATGCGCCTCGTCCGCCGACAACGAGCCGAAGAAAAAGCCCAAAAAGTCCCCGTCAAAATCCTCTTCCCCATGCTCCTATGCATCTTCCCCGCACTATTCATCGTCATTATCGGCCCCGGCGCCATCCGCATGATCGACACCTTCAGCCACCTGAACGGATAACGACGGCCT
>PKWT01000181.1:12249-14969 GCA_003132125.1 Micrococcales bacterium
AGCCAGCCCGGTCGCGGTGAAGGCGTCAGGTGCGGTCGCGGTGCGGCGGATTGCCTCCAGCACGTCGTCCGATGTTGAGCTCTTGAGAACGAGCGCGGACGCTCCCGCGTCGAGGGCCTCGAGCAGGGTGTCATCGTCGTTGTGCATCGTCAGCACGACGATGCCCATGGCAGGGAAGGCCAGCCTTGCTGACCTGGCCAGGACGAGCCCGCTGCCGTCAGGCATCGACACGTCCACGACCAGCACATCGCCGCCGCCCTCGGCGACGAGCGCGTGTCCCTCCGCCAGTGAGGAAGCCTGGCCGACGACCTCGAGATCGGGCTCGGAGCTGATCAAACGGGCAATGCCTTCACGAACGAGGTTGTGGTCATCCACGATGACAACTCGGATAGTCATCCGATCAGGCGCATCCTTTCGGGGACGAGGTAGGGACTGTGCCTTGGCCGGCGGGCGTTGAGCGCGAGGGTGACGACGACACCGGTTTCGCCGGGTTGAACAAGAATCTCGGCGCCCACGGCTGTGAGTGGGTGATCAGCAAAAGTGTTCACGCCCATCCCTGAGATCCCATCATGCGACATATGTAACCAGGCCTGCGGGGCATTGACGTCAAGGCGCAGCTCGACGGCGGTGGTGCCGTGGGCGTGGCGGGCGTCAGCCAGGACGTCCAGGACCAGCCGGTAGATCAGGGTCTCCACGTGCGCCGGGAGTCGATAGGTCGACTCATTAAGTCGAAGTCCCACGGTGAGCCCCGATGCTGCTCCGAACTGCTGGAGGCGGGCACCCACGACTGCCCCCAGGCCCTGATCCGGGCGGACGGCCAAACGGAGGTCGGCGATGCGCAGACGCAGGTCGGTGAGCACCCGGCTCAGGTCCCCGCGTGCCTCGTCAAGTGCTTGAACCAGGTTCGGCGCCTCGTTGGCGGCGTGACGGCGGGTCACATCGATGCGATAGCCCAATGCGACGAGCTCCTGCGCGATTCCGTCATGCATCTCGCGAGCGAGGCGTTCGCGTTCCTCGAACGCCGCACGCTGCCGCAGCGCCGTGAAGATCATGGCCACGTCCACGTTGGCACTGTGGCTCTCGGTGAGAGCGACCAGAACACCCAGGTCGGCGACGCTGAAGGGAGCCGTCGCCATACGGTCCACGACGACGACGCCGATGCGGGCGCCATCCGGGTCACGCATGGGCGCGGCTGCGATCGCCCTGTTCAGGTCGTCCGAAGTCCAGAACCCCGCTTCGGCGACTCCGGTACGCCAGACGCGCCCCAGGACGGAGTCGCCCGTCGTCGGGTCTGGCCACGGCAGGCGATCGATGCCACGAATCGCGAGGGGGACGGCAGGCTCGGAGCCGAAGCCAACGAGGACCGCCATCCGGCTGCCTGGGATCTTGGCCTTCACTGCGTCCAACAGCAGCTCTGCCGAGGCCGGCGCGTCGAAGCCGCCGTCCAACGCGCCAGCGAGCGCGTCGAGTCGTCGTAGCAGGCGAGCGGCCTCGTGAGCCGCCGGACTTGGTGGTTGCCGTTGTGACTGGATCTTCCTCTGAAGCTGTGCTGTAAACGCGCCCAAGAAACCCAACGCGATGGCCAGGACGGCCCACTGCAGACTGATGATGACGTAGGCGGCGGTCAGGTCGCCACGGAAGTGGGCGGTGGTGAAAGCAATGATGATCGACATGGTGACCGCGGCGATCGCGGCCAGACGTCCCCACACCTCACCACCCCGGAATGCGGGAATCATCAGCAACATCGCCGCTGGCAGGGGAGCAGCCTGGTTGGTGGCGATGGCGGCCCCCGCGATCCCGGCGCCCAGGACGGTCAGGATCAAGGCTTGGCTGCGGCGGGCCTTGGGCTGACCGAAACCGACCGAAAGGATGCTGCCGGCCACCAGGTCCAAGGTCAGGATCAGCAAGGCCCAGGGCAGGATGGTGAGCACGTCACTGCTGATGGATCCGAACGCTATGGCGATGGCGACGATGGCTGACCTCAGCAGCGTGGACGTCGACACGGACCACAACTCACGCACAGCAGCCACCTATCTACCAACCCGTGTTGGAACCTACACATTATGACGCAGATCATGCGCGTCTGTCCCTCAGACGCACGGATCGGACGTAGGAATTGTTACGTCGTTCGTTCTAGAGTCCGCCGCGACGGATCACATCGAGGTGGCTTCGTCCACAGCCCGTGGCCGCAGACCCCAGCATCCACAGGCCGTTGGCTCACAGTGCGTCTCCCCTTTTGTGGTTGGCAGGCTCGTGCGCATGACCCTGATCGGTATGGCCCGCCGCTCCCTCACAGCCACTCTCGAGATGGCGCTCCCGACGAGGTGTGGTGGCTGCGGCGTGCCTGGTGCGACGTGGTGTGACGCGTGTGCCGAGGAGGCTGGCCATGCCACCTATCCGGGGGGTGCACGGCAGGTCTGCCCTGCCCCCTGTCCGCGGGGCTACCCGCCCACCTGGGCCGCCAGCCCGTATGACGCATCTGCGCGCAAGGCCCTCGTGGCATACAAGGACGGAGATCGTCGCGATCTGGTGGCGGTCCTGGCGCCGATGCTGTCGGACTCGATGTCGGCAGCGTTGGAGGGGGACCCACAACTTCGGGCGGTCCTGGCTTCCGGCAACGGGCCAGTCTTCGTCGTGCCTGTTCCGTCGTCGCCAGCCGCAGTCCGCCGGCGCGGGGACGCGCCATTGGATCTGCTGGCCCGGGCCGCTGTTCGTGAGGT
>PKWT01000383.1 GCA_003132125.1 Micrococcales bacterium
GAGCTTGACGACCTGAAGTCGCTGCGCACGTGGGGTTCCCTGACCCCGGGACACCCCGAGGTCCATCACACCAAGGGAGTGGAGATCACCACAGGGCCGCTCGGCTCTGGGCTCGCCTCGGCCGTTGGCATGGCAATGGCCCAGCGCCGGCAGCGGGGTCTGCTGGACCCTGAAGCCGCGCCCGGCGAGAGCCCGTTCGACCACCGTGTCTACGTGATCGCCTCCGACGGCGACATCATGGAGGGCGTGTCCCACGAGGCCAGCGCCCTGGCCGGTCACCAGGAGCTGGGCAACCTGACAGTCGTCTACGACCAGAACCACATCTCCATCGAGGACGACACCAACATCTCGTTCTCCGAGGACGTGGGCAAGCGCTACGAGGCCTACGGCTGGCACGTCGTCACGGTCGACTGGCGCAGCAGCTGGAGCGGCGGGTCCCACAGCTATGTGGAGGACATTGACGCCCTGCTCGCCGCGATCGAGAGCGGCAAGGCGATCAGCGACAAGCCGACGCTGGTGATCCTCAAGACGGTCATCGCCTGGCCGGCCCCCACCAAACGGAACACCGGCGCCTCCCACGGCTCGGCGTTGGGTGATCAAGAGATCGCCGCCACCAAGACCCTGCTCGGCTTCGACCCGGCACAGACCTTCGCCGTCGACGACGCGGTGCTCGCCCGGGCCCGTGAGGTGATGCAGCGCGGCACGTCCGCGCATGCCGAGTGGTCCAAGGGCTATGCCGACTGGAGGGCCTCGCACGCCGACCGCGCCTCCCTGCTCGACCGGCTGGTGAAACATGAGCTGCCGCCGGACTTCGCCGCCGCCTTCCCAACCTTCCCGGCGGACCCCAAGGGCATCGCGACCCGCGCCGCCTCAGGGGCGATCCTGTCCGCGCTGGCGGACGTCATGCCCGAGCTCTGGGGCGGCTCGGCAGACCTGGCTGGGTCCAACAACACGACCATGGAGGGCGCGCCCAGCTTCATCCCCACGGGCAAGCAGACGGATGAGTACCAGGGCAGTCCCTACGGCCGGACCCTGCACTTCGGCATCCGCGAGCTGGGCATGGGCTGCATCCTCAACGGCATCACGCTCGAGGGGCTCACGCGTGCCTACGGCGGCACCTTCCTGGTGTTCTCGGACTACATGCGTCCAGCGGTTCGACTGGCCGCGCTCCAGAAGCTGCCCGTCACGTTCGTCTGGACCCACGACTCCATCGGTCTGGGCGAGGATGGCCCGACGCATCAGCCGATCGAGCACCTGGCTGCGCTTCGCGCCATCCCGGGCCTTGACGTCATCCGTCCCGGCGACGCCAATGAGACCTCGGTGGCCTGGCGCACGGTCCTGGAGCACAATGACCGACCGGCAGGTCTGGCCCTTTCGAGGCAGGCGCTGCCGACGTTCGAACGTGAGACGTTCGGGTCGGCCGAAGGGACGGCCAAAGGTGCATACGTGCTGGCCGAGGGCTCGGCAAGCACTGGCCCGACGGTGATCCTGATTGCGACCGGATCCGAGGTCAGCCTCGCGATCGAAGCGAGGGAAACCCTTGAGTCCCAAGGGGTTTCGACCCGCGTCGTGTCGATGCCGTGTCGCGAGTGGTTCGACGCCCAGGGTCAGGACTACCGCGACGAGGTCCTCCCTCCGAACGTCAGGGCCCGGGTGAGTGTCGAGGCGGGAGTGTCCATGGGATGGCGCGACGTCGTCGGCGATGCCGGACGCATCATCAGCATCGACCACTACGGAGCGTCTGCCAGCGCGTCCACGTTGTTTCGTGAGTTCGGTTTCACCCCTGCTGCCGTCGTGGCCGCAGCCAAGGAATCCATCCAAGCCGCCGACGGGCGATGACATGAGGACGACGACATGACCGACCACCTCAAGGAACTGTCCACACAGGGCGTGTCCATCTGGCTCGACGACCTGAACCGCCCGCTGATCACCAGCGGCAGACTGCAAGAGCTCGTCGACACCAGCAGCATCGTCGGCGTGACCACCAACCCGTCGATCTTCGCAGCCGCCCTGTCGCAGGGTGATGCCTACAGCGACCAGGTCGCGAGGCTGGCCGCCGAAGAAAAGACGGTCGATGAGGCAGTGTTCGCCCTGACCACCGAGGACGTCCGCAACGCATGCGACATCCTGCTGCCCGTCCATCGGGCCAGCGGGGGCCAGGACGGCCGCGTCTCCATCGAGGTGGATCCCCGACTCGCTCACGACACCATCAACACCGTGGAACAGGCCAAGGAGCTCCACTCAGCCGTTGACCGCCCCAACGTGCTCATCAAGATCCCAGCCACTATCGAGGGCCTGCCTGCCATCACGCAGACTCTGACCGAAGGCATCAGTGTCAACGCGACGCTCATCTTCTCCCTCGACCGCTATCGCGGGGTGATGAACGCCTTCCTGACAGGGCTCGAACAGGCTCGGCTCGCGGACAAGGACCTCTCGCAGATCCATTCGGTCGCGTCCTTCTTCGTCAGCCGCATCGACACCGAGGTCGACAAGCGACTTGACGCCATTGGCACCGACGAGGCTGCCGCGCTCAAGGGCAAGGCCGGCGTCGCCAACGCGCGACTGGCCTACCAGGCATTCGAAGAGGTCTTCTCAACGCCGCGGTGGGCCAACCTCGAGGCCGAAGGAGCGCACCGACAGCGCCCGCTGTGGGCATCCACCGGAGTCAAGAACCCGGCATACAAGGACACGATGTATGTCGTGGACCTCGTGGCACCCAACACCGTCAACACGATGCCCACCAAGACCATGCAGGCCGTTGCCGACCATGGCGAGATCATCGGCGACCAGGTGACCGGCAACTACGACGACGCGAGGAACGTGCTGGACTCGCTCGAGCGCCTGGGCATCTCCTACGCCGACGTCGTCGACGTGCTTGAGCAAGAGGGCGTCGACAAGTTCGCGAAGTCCTGGGAAGANNCGACGCGGTGGCCCGGCACGTGCCGCAGCTCGTCGCGGACAGGTTCGCGAGCAGGCTGTTCGCCAAGGATGCGTCGTTGTGGGGACCCGCGGCTGAGTCCGAGGCTGCCGTCCGGCTGTCCTGGGTCACCCTCGGTCGCACCTCACGGCCCCTCGTGGGAGAGGTCGCGGCCCTGCGTGACCATCTTGCCGGGCAGGGGGTCGACCACGTCGTCCTCTGCGGCATGGGCGGGTCGTCGTTGGCGCCCGAGGTCATCTGTGCCACCGCAGGTGTCCCGCTCACGGTGCTGGACTCCTCGAACCCTGACACGGTGCGCGCTGCCCTCGCCGAGAGTCTTGACCGCACGGTCGTCGTGGTCTCGAGCAAGTCCGGATCCACGATCGAGACCGACTCCCAGCGTCGTGCCTACGAGGCCGCGTTCACCCGCGCCGGGATCGACCCGACCCAGCGCATCGTGATCGTGACCGACCCGGGCAGCCCCCTGGACAAGAACGCGCGCGCCGCCGGATATCGCGTCATCAACGCCGACCCTGATGTCGGCGGGCGCTACTCGGCGCTGACCGCATTCGGCCTCGTCCCCAGCGGTCTTGCGGGCGTCGACATCGAGCAGCTGCTGGACGAGGCCGAGTCCGTCGCCGACCTGCTGTCCGACGACGACGAGGCAAACCCCGCCCTGCAGCTGGGCACCGCCATGGCTGGCACCGAGCCCTTGCGCGACAAGCTCGTTCTTGTCGACGACCGTTCCTGGATCACGGGATTCGCCGACTGGGCTGAGCAGCTCATCGCGGAGAGCACCGGCAAGAACGGCACCGGCGTCCTGCCGGTCGTCGTACACGGCAACTCTGACAACCCCGACCCTGAGGTCCTCTCGCTGGCCGCCGACATCACTGTGGCCCGACTCGTCGACGACGTCGCCGACGTCGCCGATACCACCACCGACCCGTCGCGTTCTGAGGTCAGGGTCAGCGGTTCGCTGGGCGCTCAGCTCTTGCTGTGGGAGATCGCTACGGCCGTTGCAGGCCGGATTCTCGGGATCAACCCGTTCGACCAGCCCGACGTGGAGAGCGCGAAGAATGCTGCCCGCGGGCTGCTCGAGGCCACCGGCGTCAAGGCCGACCCTGCCGCCTTCACGGATGGCGCCATCGAGGTGCGCTCTCTTGGCGGTGACTGGCTCGGCGACGCCACGACCGTCGCCAGTGCACTGGACTCGCTGTTCTCCGTCCTGGACCCGCAGCACGGCTACGTGGCGATCATGGCCTATCTCGACAGGCTGGGCGACGCGCCGCTGGCAGCGGCTCGCCGAGTGATTGCCGGCCGCACCAAACGTCCCACCACGTTTGGCTGGGGCCCGCGTTTCCTGCACTCCACCGGGCAGTACCACAAGGGTGGTCCGGCCACCGGCGTCTATCTGCAGATCACCACAGCGCCTCAGGAGGATNNCTGCGGTTGCACCTCACCGATCACGATGCCGGCCTCGCACAGCTGATCCAGGTACTTGTCAACGAGTCCCAATGAGTCCCGCCCGGGTTGCGCACGGGATCAACCCGCTTCGCGACCCCCGGGACAAGCGTCTGCCGCGGATCGCCGGGCCTTGTGCCCTGGTGCTCTTCGGCGTCACCGGAGATCTCGCGACCAAGAAGATCATGCCCGCCATCTACGACCTGGCAAACCGCGGACTGCTGCCGCCCGGCTTCAGCCTGGTCGGGTTCGCACGACGCGACTGGGTGCATGAAGACTTCCGCAAGATCGTGCTCGAGGCAATTCGCGCACATGCCCGCACCCCCTTCCGCGAGGAGGTGTGGCAGAACCTGTCCAAGGGAATCCGTTTCGTACCAGGCACGTTCGAGGACCCGAAGGCGTTCGACCTCCTTCGCAAGACCGTGGAAGAGCTCGACTCGGAGCGCGGCACGAGTGGCAACCACGCCTTCTACCTCTCGATTCCACCGGAGTCCTTCCCCACCGTCTGCGAGCAGCTTCACCGCAGTGGCCTCAGCCATGACGACGCGGGTGCGTGGAGTCGAGTGGTCATTGAGAAACCGTTCGGTCACGACCTGACCAGCGCCCGTGAGCTGAACGCGATCGTGGGGGCAGTCTTCGCCTCAGGCTCGATCTTCCGGATCGACCACTACCTGGGCAAGGAGACAGTCCAGAACCTGCTGGCGCTGCGCTTTGCCAACCAGATCTTCGAGCCCTTGTGGAACGCCAACTACGTCGACCACGTGCAGATCACGATGGCTGAGGACATCGGGATAGCTGGCCGCGCCGGTTACTACGACGGCATCGGCGCTGCACGGGACGTCATCCAGAACCACCTGCTCCAGCTGCTGGCTCTGACTGCCATGGAGGAGCCGGTCTCGTTCCAGGCGCAAGACCTGCGCGCCGAGAAGGAAAAGGTCCTCTCGGCGGTGCGACTGCCCCGGGATCTGTCAAAGTCCACCGCTCGGGGCCAGTACGTCGAGGGATGGCAGGGCGGCGAGCTGGTCGTCGGCTACGTCGACGAGGACGGCGTCAAATCGAGCTCCACCACAGAGACCTATGCCGCGCTGAAGCTCGAGATCGATACCCGTCGTTGGGCGGGAGTCCCGTTCTACCTGCGGACCGGCAAGCGCCTGGGCAAGCGCGTCACCGAGATCGCTGTGGTCTTCAAGCGCGCCCCGCACCTGCCGTTCACGGAGACCGCCACCGAGGAGCTCGGCCAGAACGCGATCGTGATCCGCATCCAGCCCGACGAGGGCATCACGATGCGATTCGGCTCGAAGGTGCCCGGATCAGCCATGGAGGTGCGCGACGTCACCATGGACTTCGGCTACGGCATCGCCTTCACCGAGTCCAGCCCCGAGGCCTATGAGCGGCTCATCCTCGACGTATTGCTCGGTGATCCACCGCTCTTCCCCCGCCACGAAGAGGTGGAGCTGGCCTGGCGGATCCTTGACCCGATCGAGGCGTTCTGGACCAAGCGTGGGCGCCCCGACCCCTATCCTGCAGGTGGCTGGGGCCCTGACAGCGCCGACGACATGATGCGCCGTGATGGACGCACCTGGAGGAAGCCATGATCGTCGACCTTCCCGACACCACGACCTCGGCTGTCAGCCGCAAGCTCGTCAACCTGCGCAACGACGTGGGCGCCGTGGCACTGGGCCGCGTGCTCACCCTGATCATCGTCGCCGAAGAGACCCAGGCGGCCAACGAGGCGATCGAAGCCGCTAATGACGCCAGCCGCCAACACCCCTGCCGCATCATCGCGCTGCTCAGCGGCACCAAAGCTGGCGCCAGCCGGCTTGATGCCCAGATCAGCGTCGGTGGCGACGCGGGAGCCAGCGAGGCGATCGTCCTTCGAACCCATGGAGCGCTCGTCGCACACGGCAACAGCGTCGTGGTCCCGTTGCTGCTTCCTGACTCCCCCGTGGTCGCCTGGTGGCCAAAGTCAGCCCCCCCTGACGTGTCAACATCCGCGATCGGGCAGATGGCGCAGCGGCGGATCACCGACGCCGCTGAGGTCGGCAACCCGCGCAAGGAGCTGCAGCGTCGCGCGAACAGCTACCAGCCCGGTGACACCGACCTGGCCTGGACCAGGATCACGCTGTGGCGTGGCCTGCTCGCCGCGGCCCTGGACCAGCCGCCGTACGAGCCTGTCATCGCCGCAACAGTCATCGGAGCCAGCGACTCCCCCTCCGTCGACCTGATGGCCGGATGGCTGGCCCAGACGCTCAAGTGCCCGGTGACGCGCGGACGCAGCGGCGCCGGCACCGGTCTGACGAGCGTGCGGCTCGAGCGCCGCAGCGGCAACATCGACATCGTGCGTCCCCCTGGCGCTGTGGCGACGATGGCCCTGCCGGGTCAACCGGTCCGCCGAATCACCTTGGGCCGCCGAGAGCTGGCCGAGTGTCTGGCGGACGAGCTGCATCGACTCGACCCCGACGAGATCTATGAAGAGACCCTGACCAAGGGGCTGGCCCGGTTGGACGGCACCGCAAAGAAGCGCGCCACAAAGAAGGCGCCGCCCCCTCGGTCCCGAAAGGGGAAAGATCCCTCGTGAGCCGCGCACCCATGGTCGTCGTCCATCACGACAAGGGTGTCCTGGCCGACGCGGCAGCGGCTCGCCTGGTCACCGCCATCGTGGACGCGCAGTCCTCTCGAGGAGAGGCCGACATTGTCCTCACCGGCGGCTCCATGGGGTCGGCGGTGTTGGTCTCGCTGGGTCATTCCGCGGCCAAGGACGCCATCGACTGGCCCCGCCTGAACATCTGGTGGGGCGACGAACGCTTTCTGCCGGCAGGGGACCCCGAGCGCAACGAGACGCAGTCACGACTGGCCCTGCTCGACTCCGTTCCCCTGGATCCTGCCCGCGTGCACGCGATGCCCACCGCCGACGGACCGCACGGGCTCGATGTTGACAAGGCGGCCGCCCACTACGCCGAGGAGCTCGCGGCTGCCGCACCACACGGGCACGACGTCCCCGAGTTCGACGTGCTGATGCTCGGCGTGGGACCGGATGCCCATGTGGCCTCGTTGTTCCCTGAGCACCCCGCCCTGCATGAACGCGACGCCTCGGTGATCGGCGTTCACGGGGCACCCAAACCGCCGCCCCTGCGGGTGTCCATGACGTTCCCAACCTTGTGCGCCGCACGCGACGTGTGGTTCCTGGTCTCCGGCGCGGCCAAGGCCGGCGCTGTCGGTCTGGCCCTCTCGGGGGCCGGCGAGATGCAGGCGCCGGCAGCCGGTGTGAGCGGCACACGGTCCACCACGTGGCTCATGGACCAGGACGCCGCCGCCTATGTGCCCAAGGCCCTGATCCGTCTGGCCAGCCGCTGACCCGACCGCGGCTGCTAGGTGATCAGTCCGCGGTCACGTAGCGACTGCAGTGCCTCGTCGAGGATGGCCTGACCATCGGTCTCGCTGCGGCGTTCCTTCACGTAGGCCAGGTGGGTCTTGTACGGCGCGTTGTGGTTCGCGGCCGGCGGGTTGGCCTCGTCCTGACCGGCGGGCAGACCACAGCGCGGGCAGTCCCAGATCTCGGGAACGGCAAGACCGGCCTCTTCGGCAAAGCTGGGAGATGTCTCGTGACCGTTACTGCACCAGTACGAGATGTGGACGCGAGGGGCGGCATCGCCACGCTCGGCCTCACCCATCGGGCCGGCGCCGACTCGGCTACCCCTGATCGCGTTGCCACTTGCCACGATGTTGCTCCTTGGAGTTCACGTCAGCCCGGCCAAGCGGGCAGGGTGGGCTAGCTACCGAACCGCTCGATGAGCTGAAGTCCGACGATCGCGGCGCCCCAGACCAGACCCAGTGCAACGGTGAACCGGTCGAGGTTGCGTTCTGCGACCGACGAACCGCTCATCGTGCTGGACATGCCCCCGCCGAACATCTCGGAGAGGCCACCGCCCTTGCCCTTGTGCAGCAGAACCAACAGGGTCAGCAGCAGTCCGCCAATGACCAACAGCACCTGCAGCCCGATCTTCACGGCATTCACGAAAGTAAGACCCAATCTCGTTCGGCATCAGTCGGTCGCACGTAGCACGGCCAAGGAGAAACACTACCTGACGGGCTTCGCGCCCACGCCCCGACTCACTATCACCGGCGTGGGCTCCGCACGTTAGTCGTTCAGCTGGCGGTGATGTGGTCGCGGTAGCGGCAGATCGACACGAATTCGTCGGCCACGATCGAGGCGCCACCAACCAGCGCGCCGTCGACGTCGGGCTGGGCCATGATCGCAGCCACGTTGCTCGCCTTGACGGAGCCCCCGTACAGGATGCGGATGCCATCCGCGGTGTCGCCGGAGTAGAGCTCGGCCAACCTCGTGCGAATGGCCGCACAGACCTCTTGAGCGTCGGCCGGGGTCGCCACCTCGCCGGTGCCGATGGCCCAGATCGGCTCATAGGCGATGACGATCGAGCGCACCTGCTCGGGGGTGACGCCGTCCAGGGCCGCGTCGATCTGCGCAAGCACGTGCTCCACCTGGCGTCCCTCTTTGCGCACCTCGAGGCCCTCGCCGCAACACAGGATCGGGGTCAGCTCGTGCCTGTATGCCGCCTTGACCTTCGCGGCCACCACCGAGTCATCCTCGGCGTGGTGCTGCCGGCGCTCGCTGTGGCCGACCGCGACATAGGCGCAGCCGAGCTTGGAAAGGAACGCGCCCGAGATCTCGCCGGTATAGGCGCCGGAATCGTGCACGGACAGGTCCTGCGCCCCGTGCTTCAGCAAGAGCTTGTCGCCCTCGATGAGCGTCTGGACGCTGCGCAGGTCGGTGTACGGCACCAGGACCGCGACCTCGACCGCGCCGTAGTCGTGCTTGGCATCGCGCAGGGTCCAGTCCAGCTTCTGGACCAGATGCGTGGCCTGGAGATGGTCGAGGTTCATCTTCCAGTTGCCCGCCATGAGCGGGGTGCGGTTGCTGGTTGCCATGAGGTTTCAGTCCTCCAGAACTGTGAGACCGGGGAGAACCTTGCCCTCGACGTACTCAAGGCTGGCACCTCCGCCAGTCGAGATGTGCCCGAACTGATCGTCGGAAAAACCGAACTGGCGCACGGCCGCGGCAGAGTCGCCGCCGCCGATGACGGTCAGCGCACCGGTCTTGGTCACCGCGACCACCGCCCGCGCGACTGCCATGTTGCCCTCGGCGAACGCCGCCATCTCGAAGACGCCCACCGGGCCGTTCCAGAACACCG
This sequence comes from Micrococcales bacterium, assembly GCA_003132125.1. Lineage (GTDB taxonomy): Bacteria > Actinomycetota > Actinomycetes > Actinomycetales > Dermatophilaceae > UBA4719. The sequence goes on from PKWT01000383.1 coordinate 9,589, forward strand.
TCCGGGCGCCGGCAATCTTGGCCGCAAAGGTCTCGCACGTCGCCGGCCCGATGTCCATGCCCTCCATGTCGGACGGGATCTGGTCGGCCGGCACGATCTTGTGCTCTGCGTCCGGGGAGAACTCCGTCGCGACCACCACGTCGGTCGGCAGGACGATCTCAACGCCGTGTTCCTTCGCCTCTGCGAGATAGCCCTTCACCAGCTCCAAGCGGTCGGCGTCGAGGAGGCTCTTGCCGACCTCGTACCCCTGAGCCGCCAGGAAGGTGTAGCTCATGCCGCCGCCGATGAGCACGGTGTCGGCGAGCTTGAGCAAGCTCTCGATCACGCCCAGCTTGTCGGCGACCTTGGCGCCACCGAGCACCACGACGAACGGCCGTTCGGGCGACTCGGTAAGGCGCTTGAGCACCTCGATCTCAGCCTGGACGAGGCCACCGATGGCGTGCGGAAGTCGCTGCGCGACGTCATACACGCTGGCATGCTTGCGGTGGACGACCCCGAACCCGTCGCTGACGAAGACATCTGCAAGGGAAGCAAGCTCGTCAGCGAACGCACCACGCACGGCATCGTCCTTGGAAGTCTCGCCGACGTTGAACCTCAGGTTCTCCAGCAGCGCGACCTGCCCGTCCGCCAGTCCCGCGACAGTGAACCGGGCGGACTCTCCCACCGTGTCGGTGGCGAAGGCGACAGGTGCGCCGAGAAGCTCCTGGAGCCGCTTGGCCACCGGGGCAAGGGAGTACCTGGCCTCGGGTGCTCCTTTGGGCCTGCCCAGGTGGGCGCACACGACAACGCGTGCGCCCGCCTCGCTTAGAGCCTTGATGGTGGGCAACGAAGCCCGCACCCGACCGTCGTCGGTGATGGTCGTGTCGGCGTCCTGCGGGACGTTCAGGTCACAACGGACCAGGACCCGCTTGCCGCGCAGGTCACCGGCCGCGATCAGGTCGAGTGCGGTCTTCATCGGGTGCTCAGAGTGTCTTGCCGACGTACGTGATCAGGTCGACGAGGCGGCAGGAGTAGCCCCACTCGTTGTCGTACCAGCCGACGACCTTGGCCATGTTGCCGTTGACGTAGGTCAGGCCGGAGTCGAAGATGCACGATGACGGGTCGGTGACGATGTCCGTCGAGACGATCGGGTCCTCGGTGTAGGACAAGATCCCCTTCAGCGGGCCCTCGGCCGCAGCCTTGATGGCGGCGTTGATCTCTTCCTTGGTGGCCGCGGTCTTCAGCTGGACGGTCAGGTCCGTGGCCGACCCCGTCGGCAGAGGCACGCGCATGGCGTAGCCGTCGAGCTTGCCCTTGAGCTGCGGCATGACCAGAGCGATGGCCTTGGCTGCTCCGGTCGTGGTCGGGATCATGTTGAGGGCAGCGGCGCGAGCGCGGCGCAGGTCCTTGTGCGGGTAGTCGAGGACGTTCTGGTCATTGGTGTAGGCGTGAATGGTCGTCATCAGGCCACGCTCGATGCCGAACGCGTCATCGATGACCTTGGCCATCGGCGCCAGGCAGTTCGTGGTGCACGAGGCGTTGGAGATGATGTGGTGCGTCGCTGGGTCGTAGTCCAGGTGGTTGACGCCCATGACGACGGTGAAGTCCTCGCCCTTTGCCGGCGCGGAGATGATGACCTTCTTGGCGCCTGCGGTGAGGTGCTTGCCGGCGCTCGCCGCGTCGGTGAAGAAGCCGGTCGACTCAATGACGACGTCGGCGCCCACCTTGGCCCACGGGAGGTTCGCAGGGTCGCGCTCCGCGAAGACGGGGAAGCTGCCCTTGCCGGCGACGGTGATCTCGCCTTCGCCTGCGACGACGTCCTTGCCGAGTCGGCCCAGGATGCTGTCGTACTTGAGCAGGTGCGCGAGGGTCTTCGTGTCCGTCAAGTCGTTGACGCCCACTACCTCGATGTCGGCGTCGGTGGCCAGCAGGGCCCGGTAGAAGTTGCGGCCGATGCGGCCAAAGCCATTGATTCCAACGCGAACAGTCATGCTCTTGCCCTTCTTCGTCTGCCGAAGCAGCACTGTCTCGCCTGTCTTAACAGGGATGTCGGTGCGGCCTGACCGCACGCCGGGTACGTCAACATGAGCCTAAGGGATAGGGGGAGGCGGGCGAAACGGGCCTCATGACAGAGGACGAGAGAGTGACCAGAAAGCCACGTCAAAGAGACGAGAGATCGCTGGCGGGCCTAGGTCTGGCAGGCCTACGTGTCGAGCATGTCGGCGGTGAGGTTGGCATCCGTGCCGGCAATGCCCAGGGTGCTCGCCCGCTTGTCGGCCATGGCAAGCAGGCGACGGATTCGGCCGGCCACGGCGTCCTTGGTCATCTGCGGCTCAGCAAGCTGGCCGAGCTCTTCGAGGCTGGCCTCCTTGTGCTTCAGCCGGAGTCGGCCGGCTTCGAGCAGGTGGTCCGGGACGCCATCGCCCAGGATCTCCAGCGCACGCTCGACCCGAGAACCGGCTGCAACTGCTGCCCTCGCAGAGCGGCGCAGGTTGGCGTCGTCGAAGTTGGCCAGTCGGTTGGCGGTCGCCCGCACCTCGCGCCTCATGCGACGCTCCTCCCACGCCATCACCGCGTCGTGGGCACCCAGCCTGGTCAACATGGCGCCGATCGCGTCTCCGTCGCGGATGACGACGCGGTCCACCCCGCGCACCTCGCGGGCCTTGGCCTGGGTGCCCATTCGCCGTGCAGCGCCCACTAGCGCGAGTGCGGCTTCGGGGCCGGGGCAGGTGATCTCGAGGGCTGAGGACCGTCCGGGCTCGGTCAGGGATCCGTGTGCGAGAAACGCGCCGCGCCAAGCGGACTCGGCGTCGCAGACCGATCCGCTGACCACCCGTGGCGGCAGGCCACGCACCGGACGTCCCCGGCCGTCTATCAGCCCTGTCTGTCGAGCCAGTGCCTCACCGTCCTGAACGACGCGGACGACATAACGACTGCCGCGACGAAGTCCACCGGCCGCCAGGACGAGGATCTCACTGCGGTGGCCGTAGATGTCGGCGATGTCCTTGCGCAGCCTGCGGGCGGCCGACGCCGTGTCCAGCTCTGCCTCGACCACGATCCGCCCCCCGACGATGTGCAGCCCCCCGGCGAACCGCAACGTTGCCGCTACCTCGGCCTTGCGACAGCAAGGCTTCGTTACCGTGAGCCGACTCAGCTCGTCCTTGACCTTCGCCGTCATCGCCATGCGCGCCATCCTGCCACTCGCCCGCCGCTTAGTCAGCCACTCACTTGTAGTGAGACGAAACGCGCTTCACACCGACGGATACGGTATCCCGTGAACTGGCCCACGACGTCAGGACAGATGCCATGACCTCCACCTTCACGATGCCTGCCTCGCTCCGGAGAGCCGCCGACGAGGCAACCGGATTCATGCCTGCCGACGAGGGAACCGAGCTGTTCAACCAGGCCTGCGTTGCGTTGCCCCACGGTCCAGCCCTGGAGATCGGCACCTACTGCGGCAAGTCGACGATCTATCTGGGCGCTGCGGCCTCACTCATCGGCGGCACCGTCCTCACAGTCGATCATCACCTCGGCTCCGAGGAGCACCAGCCCGGCTGGGAGTACCACGACGCCACCTTGGTCGACCCCCGGTTCAACCGGTTCGACACTCTTGGTCGCTTCCGGGAGACACTGGCAGGTGCCGGGCTGGAGGAGTATGTCGTCGCGATCGTCGGGAGCTCAACTACCGTCGCAGCACTCTGGAACACAGCATTGGCAATGCTTTTCATCGACGGCGGGCATTCCGACGAGGCGGCGCAGAACGACTACACCGGATGGGCCCGGTGGGTCCGGGCCGGTGGTCGGCTACTTATCCACGACGTGTTCCCCGATCCAGCGGACGGCGGCCAGGCGCCATACCGGATCTTCAGACGGGCGCTGGACAGCGGCGACTTCGAGGAACGAGCGGTCGTGGGTTCACTTCGTGTTCTCGAGCGTGTAGGTGGCAAGGCTGGCGACCCGGTCGCCTGATGGCGCTGCATCACGGCAACCGCAGTCATCTCCGACGATGTCCTGGATCTGTGGAAGACCCGCGCCCCGGAAGAGACCTGCACCGCCAGTGGAATTGCTGAGGGCGTCGACGGCCAGGATCACTGCGGCCGCGGTCCAGCTGCTCTGCTCGACCGGCCAGCGGACGCCATCGGCATAGACGTAGCCGGTCCAGTAGGCGCCGTCGTCCTCGCGCAGGTGGTGCATCGAGGACACCATCGTGACGGCACGGTCCCGGTCGCCCGCGACGTCGAGTGCGAGCGCGAGCTCGCAGGTCTCCGCCCCGGTGACCCAAGGGTGGTCATCGACACAGCGGGAGCCCAGACCGGGCACCACGAAGTCTTCCCAGCGCTGGTTCAGCCGCGCCATGGCGCTGCCGCCTTCGAATGGTCCTGCGAGAACTGGGTAGTACCAGTCCATCGAGAAGCGGTCCTTGCGCTCGAATGCTTCGGGATGTCGCCGCAAAGCGTGATGCAACAGCCCCGCGGCAAGCTCCCAGTCCGGTTGCGACTCGCCCATCAGCTCGGCGAGTGCGAGCCCGCAACGCAGGCTCAGGTAGATGCTCGAGGAACCGGCCAGGAGCGCAGTCCGAACCGGCGTTCCCCCCGCTCCACGTGCCCACGCAACCTCGCCGCGCCGGCGCTGCATCGCCACGACGAACCCCAGCGCAGCCTTGACCGCTGGCCACGCCTGGGCCGTCGCGCGGAAGTCGGTTGTTACCAGCCAGCGATGCCAGATGCCGGTGGCCAGATAGGCACAGAAGTTGGTGTCAGACCCAGGGTCGGTCACCGTCCCCTGGTCGATGCGGATGGGCCAGGAGCCGTCGGGACGCTGGGTGTTCAGCATCCAGTCGTATGCCCGATCGGACTCGATGCGACGACCCGCCGCCGTCAGCGCCATCGCAGACTCGACGTGGTCCCACACGTCCGTATGTCCGCCCGCGAACCACGGGATGGCGCCGTTCGGTTCCTGAACCGCAGCGATCGCCGCCGCGGTGCACGCGATCTGGTCGCTGGTCAGCACCCCTGCCAACGACGGCACATCAGGCAACGGCACTGGGACGCTCAGGCTTGCGCAGGTAGACCACGAGACTCTTGCCGATGAGGGGATTGAGCAGCCGGTCGGCAGTGCGGGTCAGCCACGGCTTGGACACGATGTCCCACACCAGCATCCGGTGGTACAGGTTTGGCAGCGGGTGGTCCTGATTATCAACGCCGACAGCGCATTTCAGCCACCAGTACGGCGCGTGCAGCCCGTGCACGTGGTCCGTACCGACCGCCACCAGGCCCACCTTCGCGAGCTTGTCGACGAGCTCATGCCCGGTATAGATGCGCACGTGGCCGCCTTCGACCTCGTGGTAGGCATCGGACAGCGCCCAGCAGATCCTCTCCGGGAGGTATCGCGGCACGGTCACCGCCGCAGTGCCCCCCGGCCGCAGAACCCGTGCCAGCTCGGCCATCGCCCGCTCATCATCGGGGATGTGCTCCAGAATCTCGGCGGCCAGCACGCGATCGAAGTGACCATCGGGGAACGGCAGCTGCAACGCATCACCGGGCACGGACTCTGCGCTGCCTCCCGCGCCCGACTCGCCGGCCTCCCCCGCCTCCCGCATGGCCTGGAACATGGCGGCGACGGCGGACAGCTCCGTCTCGTCCTGGTCGAGGGCAACCACCTGTGTGCCACGGCGATAGAGCTCGAACGCGTGACGCCCGGCGCCACAGCCGAGATCCAGCACCCGGTCGCCGGGTTGTACGCCCATTCGGTCAAAGTCAACGGTGAGCAAGGGCGGTATCCGTTCGGGTATCGGTGCGTGCCTTGACCATGACGCGTTCGTAGGCGATCACGGTCGCCACCGCGACGGAATGCCAGCTGTACCGCTCGAGCGCCCGACGTCGTCCGGCACGACTCATCGCCTCTCGTCGCGAGGGATCCTGGAGCAGTGCGCCAAGCGCTTTGGCGAGCTCGCCAACATCACCGGGAGTCACGAGATCTGCGCAGAGACCGTCCTCACCGACGACCTCAGGGATCGCGCCTCCTCGACTGACCACCAAGGGCGTACCGCAGGCCATTGCCTCGACGGCCGGCAGCGAAAAGCCCTCGTAGAGCGACGGAACACACGCGACCTCGGCAGAACCGATCAGCTCGGCCAGCTCAGTATCGCTGATGCCGTTGACGAAACGGACGGAGTCGGTGATGGCCAGGTCCTCAACCAGGGTCTCGGTCACACCGCCCGGGATCGGCTTGGTGACCAGAACGAGCTCGAGATCTCGCTCCGTGGCGAGCTTGGCAAAGGCCTCCAACAAGGTGGAGATGCCCTTCATCGGAGTATCGGCGCTGGCCATGGCCACCACCCGTCCGGGCACTCGGGGCAGTGTGGGAGGCCGGAACATCTCGGGGTCCACGCCCAGCGGAATCACCTCGACGCGCCCGGGGTCGACACCGAACTCGGTCACGATGTCGCGCGCCGAGGACTGCGAGACGGTCAGGATGCTCGGCAACCTGCGGGCAACCCTGCCCTGCATGGTCAGGAAGCCGTACCACCGCCGCAGGCTGAGCCGGCGCTTCCAGCCATCCGCGGCCGCGAGATCGGTGCGGCGGTCGATGGCGATCGGGTGGTGGATCGTGGACACCAGAGGCAGCCCGCCGGCACGCATCCGCAGTAAGCCGTAGCCCAGGGTCTGGTTGTCATGGACGACATCGAAGTCAGCGGCTCGATTCCTGAGCAATCGCGCCACACGAAGGCTGAAGGTCAGCGGCTCGGGGAACCCTGCGGTGTACATCGTTGCCACCTCGAGCACGTCGATGGCATCGCGGAGCTCGCGTCGGGCCGGCGTGCGGAACGGGTCCGGCTCGCGATACAGGTCGAGGCTGGGGACCTTGGTCAGCACCACGCCCGGATCGAGGTCGGGGTAGGGCTGTCCGGAGAAGACCTCGACGGTGTGCCCGAGCGCGACGAGCTCGCGGCTGAGGTGGCGGACATAGACACCTTGACCACCGCAGTGAGGCTTGCTGCGATAGGACAGCAACGCGACGCGCACGGTCGTACCTCCAAGTCAGATAGGTCGAACGTCCGTCAGCCGATGATGTCGCGGTACGCCGCGGCCAGCCTCAGGGAGTCATGGTGGCCTTCTTGTCCGTGGTCGCCGACGCGGGCGAGCACCAACTCTGCTCCCATGATCCCTGCAACTCGTCTCAGCAGCGACTCGTCCTCAACGACGTCGGAGTCGGCGAGGACGTAATCCAGATGCAGATCGGGGGCGTGCACGGCCAGGGCCTCGAGGTGGTTGGAGGCCGAGAATCCCACGGTCTCACCGGTGTGCATGACGAGGTTGAGGGTCAGGATGCGCTTGGCCGGCGTGTCCAGGAGAGCGTCGCGGACGCCGGGGACCAGGAGATGTGGCATGACCGACGTGAACCACGAGCCCGGCCCCAAGATCACCCAGTCTGCGGCACGGATGGCGGCGACCGCCTCGGCACACGCGGGCGGCTCCTCGGGGTTGAGCCGCACCGTCAGCACGCGGCCCCTGGTCGTGGCGACCTCCACCTGACCGCGGACCGTCGTGATCTCGAGCGGCTGGGTGGGGTCAGCGCCCATGACGCTGGCTTCGATGTTGAGCGGCACAGCGGCCATCGGCAGCACCCGACCCCGGGCGTTCAACAACCGGCCGACCAGGTCAAGGCCGCCGACGGTGTCCCCGAGGAGGTCCCACAGCGAGACGATGAGCAGGTTGCCGACGGCATGCCCGGCGAGCTGACCGTCGCCGGCAAACCGGTGTTGGAGGACGTCGCGCCACTGATGACCCCACTCTGTGTCATCGCACAGCGCCGCCAGTGCCATCCGCAGATCTCCCGGTGGGAGGACGTCGAACTCGTCACGCAGCCGTCCGCTGGAGCCGCCGTCGTCGGCGACCGTCACCACCGCCGTGATCCGATCGGTGACCAGTCGCAACGCCTCGAGCGACGCAGCAAGTCCATGGCCGCCCCCGAGCGCAACGACGGCAGGTCGGGTCACTCGCGCCCCAGATCGCGGTGGACCAGGATCGTGCCCACGTCGTCGCCGTTCAGCCTGGCCGCGAGCTCCTCGGCAACGGCGACGGAGCGGTGCTTGCCGCCGGTGCAGCCCACGGCAAGGGTCACATAGCGGCGTCCCTCACGTTGGTAGCCGTCAATCATCGGCGCCATCAGCTCGACCGCGCGGTCGACGAACTCCTTGGCACCGCGTCTGCTCATGACGTACTTGGACACCGCCGGCTCCGTGCCGTTCAGGGGACGCAGCTCCGGGATCCAGAAGGGGTTGGGCAGAAAGCGCATGTCGAAGACGAGGTCGGCATCGAGGGGAATCCCGTACTTGAAGCCGAAGGACATCACGGCGAGGCGCAGACGTGGGCCGCCCGAGCCNNCGAAGATCTGGGACACCTTGGCCGAGAGCTGGTGGACATTGAGGCCGGACGTGTCGATCAGGACGTCGGCCTCGGCACGCAGGTCGCCCAGCATCTCTCGCTCGTGGATGATGCCGTCCAGCATCCGTCCGGTTCCTTGCAGCGGATGGGGTCGGCGCACACTCTCGAACCGCCTGACCAGGGCCTCGTCGGTGGCGTCGACGAAGATCACCCTCGGCTCCCAGCCCACCTCTCGCAGGGACTCCATCGACTCACGGAAAGCAGTGAAGAACCTGCGGCTGCGGACATCGATCACGGCCGCGAGCTTGATGACGCCTTCTTCGGAGTGCGCCGCGGTCAGCGTCGCCATGGGCAGCATCATCTGGGGTGGGAGGTTGTCGACGACGTACCAGCCGAGATCCTCCAGAACGTTGGCCGCCGTGCTGCGACCCGCGCCGCTCATGCCGGTGAGGATGACCAGCTCGGCTACATCGGGACCAGATGTACCAGACGTCATCGCTGTCCTCGTTGTCTCGTCGGCATTCGATGGTCAAGCATGGCCTGTCACGCAAGAAGCCACTGTCATGTCAGCACCTCGCCCGTCGTCATGTCGACAGCCGAGGCGGCCTGGGTCGCCGGATCGTGCAGATGCACCGCAATGGTGTCAGCAAGAACGGTCCCTATGCCCGGAACTTCGCGAATCTGGTCAATTGACGCGTCCTTGAGCTTCTTGACCGAGCCGAAGTGTCGCAGCAGCGCCTTGCGACGGCCATCGCCAAGGCCGGGGATGCCGTCGAGCACACTCGTCGTCATGGCCTTTGACCGCCGTTCACGGTGGAACGTGATGGCGAACCGGTGCGCCTCATCCCTCACCCTCTGCAGGAGGTAGAGGCCCTCGCTGGTG
>PKWT01000506.1 GCA_003132125.1 Micrococcales bacterium
GTCCGGGAGGCCGAGGGACATCTCGAGGAAGCGGAGGACTACCTGCGCGAGCAGGTCTGCAACCGTTCCGACGACAACGGCGCACCAGAGGACCTGTCCGAGCGCACGCAAGCCATCCTGCGTCACCGGGAGTGGCTTACCCGGGCGGGCTGATGGTCTCAAACTGACCCGTTCCCCCGCAGCCGCGTGTGCGGAAGGCATTGCTATCGTTACGTTAAGCGCTACGTTGGCGCATTGAGCTGCGAAATCAGAGCCAATCGAGTATTCTCAGACTTGAGAAGCTAACGTTACGTTCAACGTAACTATCAGAAGATCACTGTGTGGAGGTGAGTGCCGTGGCGGCCCGTACTCTGGACCTGCTGGATGACCTGGTCGGCCGGGGCCGCGCCGCGATCACCACTGCCGAAGCCGCCGATGCGCTCGGTATCCCGCAGGACCAGGTACGCGTGCGGATGCACCGCTATGTGCAGCAGGGTCGCGTCATCGCCCCGGCACGCGGCCTTTGGGTTCCGGTTCCACCCCAGCACCGGGTCTACGGCAGCCTGCCCGGGCTGGAAATGATCGACTTGCTCATGGGTCATCTCGGCCGCGACTACTACGTCGGCTGGCTGTCGGCCGCCGAGGTGCACGGCGCGGCTCACCAGGCCCCGCAGGTCCTGCAGGTCGCGGTCAGTTCGCCGGTGGCCGACCGCACTTTCGGTCGGATCCGGTTCCAGTTCGCCACCCGCGCCCGGGTCGCCGATGTACCGCGTGAGCAGCGGACCGCGCCGACCGGCCGTGTCTGGGTCGCGACCCCTGCGACCACTGCTTTGGACCTGGTCGATGACCCGGCCCGCTCTGGCGGGCTGAGCAACGCGGCGACCGTCATCGCCGAGCTCGCCGCTGACGGCAGGCTCACCGACGACGCCCTGGCGGAGGCCGCCGGGCACTTTCCGATCACCACTGTCCGCCGCCTCGGCCGGCTGCTCGACTCCCTTAACCTAGCTCCGCTCACCGGCGGCCTGCAGCGGCTCGCCAGCGAGCACCGCCGCGCTCCGATCACCGCCCTGGACCGGCGCGGCGCACCGGAGGGCCCCACCGACCACCGGTGGCGGGTCGCCGTCAACACGCAGATCGAACCCGACCTGTGATCCCCACCAACGACATCACCGCCTGGGCCCACTCGGCACCATGGCCGAGCCCGGACCAGGTCGAGCAGGACCTCCTGCTGTCCCAGCTGATCTGCCTCATCGCAGCCGACGACTACCTCGGCGACGAACTCGTCTTCCGAGGTGGCACCTGCTTTCACAAGCTGTACCTGCATCCAGCGCGCCGATATTCCGAGGACCTCGACTACGTGCGCGCCACCGCCGGCGGCATCGGCAAGGTCACCAGGGCCATCAGCGACATCGGCACGAGCCTGGGCTACGACGTGCGCACCAAGGTGTCGGCCCAGCCCAAGGTGTATCTGCGCTACATCGCCGAATCCGGTACTACCCGCAAGATCAAGGTCGAGGTCAACACCCACGAACGATCCCCGGCAACGTCGACCGTCCGCCTGCCATACAAGGTGACCTCGAACTGGTGGAGCGGGCAGGCCGACGTCCATACCTTCAGTCCTGCAGAGCTGGTCGCGACCAAGATCCGCGCCCTCTACCAGCGGCGCAAGGGCCGCGACCTGTACGACATGTGGCTGGCGCTGACCGACCCGAGCCTCGCTCTGACCGGCCAGCAACTGCTCGCGGCGTTCGATCCCTACCGGCCGGACGGGCTGACCGCCAAGGCCGCGATCAACACACTGCGCGATCACCTCAGGCACGACGACTTCCGCACCGACACGAACAACCTCATCGCGGGCGGCCCAACCGGCTACGACATCGACGTGGCCGCGCAGCTGATCATCAACGACGTACTCAGCCACCTCTGAGCCGGCAGCAAAATGAGATGACTGGGGGGTAAGTCGGCGGACGCGTGGCCCATACTGACCTTGGTGTCGCACCAGCCCCTTCCTAATCTCCTTACGGGCGGCCGGAATCGACCTCTATGCCGAGTTGAGGATGTCGGCGATGCGCAATTCGGCGGCCTCGGACTGCCGTTGAGCCGGAGGAAAGACGACTCGGAAGCGGCCTGCCGGCGGGGCCGTTCGGGCGGTTGCTCCGCTGATGGAAACTCGATCATCCGGTTTTCTGGGGCCCAGGAAGTAAGGCGGCTGCCGTGAGCTCCAGCCCCCGGCCGATTAGAAGCAGAACTGCGCCTCACTTCGCGCCGCGGAATGGCACTCACGGCGGGAGTGTGGGGGACGGCTTACTTCGAACCAACCCACCAGTCCAAGTCCGGATCATCTCGTGGAGGCAGAAAGGCCGCGCGCTCTTCCACGGCTCGAAGTGCTTGGGCAATCCTGGATGGACTCCAACCGGCCAGCTTGGTGTGTCTACGGATCACGGTAGGAGTCGTCAACACGGCTATTAGCGGCGAAGCGTGCGAAGCAGTTCTACGGGCCGCTTTGTCGTCGGTACCGAGCAGCCAACGGCGGTGCCCCGCCACCGCCATCGAGGCCGCCTCCCCGTCATCCAAGCGCCGGGCGAAGTCAACATACTTTGTAGTTTCCTCCTCGGTGAGTGAGGTCACGGCTAGCCCTTGGAGGGATACCGGCGCGGCAACCAGCTGGCCGTCGACTCGGTCATGAAGGAAGAGTGCCTCGGCGACAACTTGCGGTACGACGTACGGAATCCATCCCAACAAGCCCGCAAGGTCACCGTCCAGCGCGGCGGCGAGATTCAGACAGACGCAGGCGTCTAGGACGATCGGGGGCTCGTCAGTCAATGGGGCCCTCAGGCTGTGCCGGCTGCAAAACCCATGACTGGAGCGAGCCTTCGGCGGCTACGTCGCTGGATCCGGCAAGTCGGCGCACCGTCTCTCTGGCGGTGACCCGGTCAGCGTGGAGAGTTCTAGCGAGCAGTCCCTCGGAGAGTGCCCCGTCTAGGTACGCCCCGACCGCGAGGTATTGGCTGCGGAGTGGCAATAGCTCACTGTCACGCCTACTTTGCTCGATGCCGATCTGCTCACGGGCATCCTGAACCCGAAAACCGCGAGCGATGAGGGTCTCCCACCACCCTCCTGCCACCAGGCGCAGGCCCTCTAGGCGAAGGGCCATGGCCTGCGCCGACACCTCGAAGTGGGCCGCCAACTGCAGGAGGTCGACCGCGGTGAACTGACCACCGCGAGCCTGTCGGGCACTCTGGAATCGGCGGGTTAGACCGTCGTCCGGCATGAGAAAGCAAGCGGCGAAGGCTTCGGCGAGACGTTCGCCTCGACCGCGGGTGGGATCGATCATCGTGACCTCGGGTGATTCACGGTGTAGAAGGAAGTGGCCCAGTTCGTGGGCCAGAGTCCACCTTTGCCGTTCGTGCGGATGCCGGGCGTTGATCGCTATGCACGCGCCGACTGGTTCGGCCACAGCGAACAGTCCTGCGATCCGCGATGGAAGGTCAACGGCGAACACGCGGACACCGAAGTCCTCCTCGAGGATGTCCCTGAGCCGTGACAGCGGCCCGCTGCCAAGTCCGAGACGGCGGCGCTCGGACTCGGCTACTTGTGAGGCGGCGACATCGAGGGGCAGACCTGACACGTCGTAGGGCGGTGGCCACGCCCGCGGCGCGCTGGCTCCCAACAGGCTCTCCAGCTCCACGACGTCGTCGGCCACGCGCTGCAGGGTGTCAACCGCGGCCCTGGTCTCATCCTCGGTCCCGGGCTCCAGGCGGAACCGAACTGACAGCGCCTCGACGGGCTGGCTCTCTCGCACCAACTCGTGGACCTGTCTGCCGTAGATGCGAGCCATGTCCACGAGCTCGCCCGCGGTCGGTTGCCTTCGTCCCTGCTCGACTGCAATCAGTGTGGGCCGACTGATTCCCAGCCCCTCGGCCGCTTCAACCTGCGAGACACCCCGTGCGCGACGTGCCTCGCGAAGGCGGGAACCCAGGTTCGTTGATAGATCGATCACCGGGTCAGCCTTCCAGAGGGGTCTGAGTTAGATATTGCCGGATGGCGGGTGCTGGGTACCGTCGCCATTCGTCGACATAGGCGCTGAGGAGGCGTCGCTGTTCGTCATAGGTCAAGTCCTCGGTGGGCACCTGCGCCAGATCAGGGAATGCCCTAACGAGCTCATCACGTCCGCCTCGCCTGAGCGCGCGGTCGAGAGTTGCGGCCTGCCACAGCATCTCGGGCTGCCGGCTCAGTTCGACGTTGGGTCGGGTGTCCGCCAAGTAAGGACGTGTGTCCCAGTTTGCTCGGTCTGCTGCCGAAAAGGACATCTGCCGAAGTAGGCACGAGGTGCAGTAGCCACAACGCCGCTGAAGTGCCCCTCTGCCTGAAGCCGCACGGTCGCACGACTCGCTTGCGTTACACGCATCGCGCGCAGCCTCCGGCAGCTTCGCGACCATCTCGCCCTTCGTCATCGTCATAAAGGGAGCAGCGAAATCAAACGGCTGCTGCGTCAAGAGCTGAACCAATTCGGAGAACTTTCTCAGGGTTCGCGGATGTGCCGAACGGCTCGTCATCGCACCGCTCTGGGCCGAGGTGAGCGGCAGGTTGATAGCGCCGACACCATTCTCCGCCATGACGCACCTTTGCCGCCCCTGTTGCAGCGCGACCGCAGCGCCCACAGCCAAGAAGACCAATCCGCGAGTTCGCCGAGTCGGCTCGCTGTCGCGTTTCCCGCGGACAACGGAGAACTGAATCAGTCGGGACTCTAAGGACCCTAGCCGGGCTTTGCGCAGGCTCGTGAGGGTGCGGGATTGGTACCCCTGCATGCCCCGATTGGTGGCGATGCCAACCGCCAGCAGGTCCTGTTCCGGCAATAGGGTCGCCGCTCCGGCGACAGCGTCGAGCCCTCCGCTGAACAGCATGACCTCGCGCTCAGGTCCAGGAAGTGACAACCGACTCTGCCCTGAGTCCCGCGATTGCGCGTGACGGGTCCACGCCACTGCCCACGTATCGTCCGTCATCCACTCGAGCAGGCTGACGACCGCCTGCGAAACATCCGGAGATCTCCAGACATCCCACAGCCGGACCGGGACTTCGAGACTGAGCGTGCGGTGCCATCGCGGGTCGTCGGGGGACGATCCACGAGGTTCTTCGCGATCCCTCAGGTAGGCCTCTTGGGCCAAAGAGAGTAGGTCTTGGGCCACCGGCGACAAGGATCCCTCATCGTCCATAAAAGCTGAGTAGTCAGTGCTCACCCGGCGAGAGGGCTCGCTCACGCTCGATCTCCCAAGGGCGCGGACTCATTAAGGAGGGTAAATGCCGCTTCCCGAGGTCTCGGCGGTCTCCGTAGGCCTATCCCATCCGGGCGGCGAAGGAGTGCCCCGGCCAGAGTGTCAAGACGTGCAACGTCCAGCACCTGATGCACAAAGTCCTGTGCGTCGTCGAACGTTTTGAACCGGCCGCGGCCAATGAGTACTGGGGCAACACGATCGACGACTTCGCGACGAATCAGATCGCGCATCGCTACGACAACGCGATCGCGGCCTAGGCCTCCGGGGTCGCTCAGGCCGTGTTCGCCCACTCCAAGCACTCCGATGCCACGGTGCTTTCGAAGGTGCTGCGCCATTGCATTCTCGAGACGGTATGCGCACTCGGTGGGGTCCAGTCCGTCACCCAGCGCCTCCGCAAGCCGTTTCCACACGCGCTTCACGCGGCGGTTGAACACGTCCCCATCCATGTTCCCTCCTTTGACAATGTCAATTCCAGTATGGGTATTGACGGAAATATGTCAAGGACATCGGGACGCAACCGTGTCTTGCCAGCTCCAGCACTTCGCTCGCTCACGGGACTCTTTCATCTGGGGCCCGACGGTCGAACTCAAGTCGCCCCTGAGCCGTGCATTGGGGGCACGAGCGCCTTCGCACGTCGATCGGGAGGTCTGTTCGGACTTCTTTCGCCCGTGTGTTTTCGCAGGTCAGGGTACGTGCCCCCTCGCAGGGCACGCTGGGTTGGGGCGGGAGTGGGCACGGATCCGGTGACGTGCTTTTCGGATTGTGAGTCCTGAACGGACTCTCTTCCGGAAGGACTGCCGTGATGTCTCCGATGCAGCATTTGGGTCTCACCTGGCCGGCGTTGGCCGAGCGTGTCGAGCGCTCTGGTCGTTGGCCGTCATGGGTTGCCGCCGAACCGGTTCTGGCATCTGTGAATGGGCTGGAGGAGGTGGTGGCGATGGCGCAGGACAGGGCCGACCCGGGGCGCGCGGATGTGCTGTTGGCGGCCCTGGTTCGCCTCGGCGCGGTGGATGGGGGCAACGACCAGGACGCGGCTCACGCGGTGGCACTGCTGTTGGCCAACGGGGCTGCCCGTCTCGCGGGGCAGCTGAGGAACTTGTCGCAGGACATTGACGAGATGGTTGCCGGACAGGTGTGGCTGCAGATCCGGGAGTTCCCGTGGAGGCGGCGCCGGCGGGCGATCGCCCAGAACATCCTGATGGATGCCCGGCGGGCCGTTCTGCGGGACCTCGGAGTGGACACCCGCAGCTGCAGCCGGGGGGTCGTGGTGATTCTGGTGGACACCACCGCCGTCGGGGCCGCCACCGACGCCGGCTTGGGTGCCCTGGCCGACCACGATCGCCCTTCGGCTTCGGGAGACGAACTGACCCTTCTGGCGGTCCTTCAGTGGGCCACCGGCAAGGGTGTGGTCACCGATCAGGACGCCGCGATCCTGCTGGAGCTGGCCGGTCTCGAGGTGGCCAGCGCCGTTCGCGGCCTGAACTCCGCGGCCGAGATCAGTGCCGTCGCGACGCGGCGCGGGGTCAACGAGAAGACGGTGCGGCGTAGCCGCGATCGCGCGGTCAGGTGCTTGGTCGGTGCGCGCGAGGCGTACCTGCGTGAGTGCGCGTAGGGACCGCGCCGCAAGGAGGACTGTCCACGAGCCAGGAACTCCGTTGCTTACCCAGGTAGGAGCAACAAGCAGCACCTGAGAAGGGGGATCGGCGTGGACGCGAGGTTCGCAAGGAACCCGGCAGCCCGCACAGAGCCCTCGGCGGAGCAGGTCGCGCAGTTGCTCGATGTGCTCGCATCCGGTGACGTCCGGGCCATCATCAAGGGCCTGGAAGAGGTGCTGGCACGCCTTCGCCCGGCCCTGGCGGCTCGCGATGAGCTCCAGACGCGTGTGTCCCCCAACACGCTCAAGGCGGCCCTGGAGCTGCGCGCTCGAATGGGGCCGACGTGACCACCACAGCCGCGCCGGTCACCGTCGCCGAGCTGCAGGCAGCGCTACGCGCCGTCTGGGCAGGGCAGTTCCGCACCCAGACCGGGCGGGCGGCGACGCGAACTCGCCCACCCCACCGCCAGTCCGGGACGGCGCTGTCCGGCCGGGTGGTGATGGTGGTGGGATGCCACGGCGGGGCTGGGGCGTCCACGGTGGCTCTGGCGGTGGCTGAGGCTGCCCGCGCGTCTGGTCGGCCGGTACGGCTGCTCGATTGTGCCAGCCCGGAACGCTCGGGCTTGACCACCGCGGTTGACGCCGAGCTCGGGGTCGACGGCGCCGGCTGGCGGCAGGGCAGACGCGCCAGCCTTCCCATCGACCGGGTTTGTGATGCGTTGGCCTCGGCCACGGACGTGCCGGCTCCACCAGGTGAGCCCCTGGGACAGGTTGACGTCACGGTGGTGGACAGCGGGTGGGGTGCTTCAGACGTCCTGACCGGCGACTCCTGGCTCGCCGGGGTAGCCGAGTCGGCCTTCGTGGTCTTGGTGGCTCGCGCCACGATCCCGGCGCTTCGACAGCTCGAGCAGGCCTTGGGGACCTGCCCCGGCGAGCCCGTCGTGGCGGTGCTCGGGCCCACCCGCCGGGCGCGATCGGTGCAGGCAACTGCCGGCCGGCTGCTGAAGGCCGCGATGAGCGCCGGGCGGGTGGTGGAAGTCCCCAGCGATCGGCATCTTGCAGCTGCCGGGATCTCTTGTGCCCCTCTGCCAAGGGCGGTGGCGGACGCCGGGCGGCAGGTCTTCGCCCGCGTTCTGGCCGCCGACCCGGGGCGCGCCGGCAGAGCAGAAACGACTAGGCGACCTGTAACAACCCCTCGCGAAATGGAAGTTGACCATGATCACTGCACTGACTGACCGCGCGTTGAAGGCCTCTCTGTCGGGCGTGTGCCCGCAGGCACCCCCGGGGATGCAGCAGTACCAGGACCAGCTCGTGGGCTGGATGAAATGGGCAGTCATCGGGCTGCTGGCCCTTGGCGCCCTGGTCTCTTTGGCCAGCATCCTGGTTGGCCGACTGTTCAGCCACCCTCACGCGTCACGGGCTGGGGCGATGGGGCTGGCCGTGGTCGTGCTGTGCGCCATCTTGTTTGTGACGATCCTCGGAGTCATCAACGGGATCGTCGGCACGGGCTGCTGATGCCCTCCAGTGACCTCAGGCCGAGCGCGGCCCCGGTAGGGGCGTTGAGCCGGGAGAAGATGCTGGCGCTGCTGGTTGCTGCTGCCCTGGTGGGGCTGCTGCTCCTGGCCGGCTTGGGGTGGGCGATTTACTACTCCGTTCATCCGTCGTCGGGGGCGACGGGCAAGCCGCGCGCGGGCGTCCAGTCCGACCATGCGGGGGCCGCGGAGTCCCGCAGTCCCGGTGACCTGGTGCCGGCCCGGCGCGACGATCTGGCTGCCCGCCCGATGCGGGCAGGATCCCCGACCGAGGCACAACCGTCGGTGTTGTCGACCCGGGACCCGGGCTCCATCGTGCTGCCAGCAAGCACCACAACCGGCCCAGCCGG
>PKWT01000299.1:0-13177 GCA_003132125.1 Micrococcales bacterium
CGGGCTACGTGGCGAAGCAGCTCCGGTTGCGGCGGCGCTTGTAGCCTGAATCCCATGCGCCTCACACATCTCGGACATGCCTGCCTGCTCGTCGAGACCGGCGGCCAACGCATCCTGATCGACCCGGGGGTGTATTCGCCGGGCATCGTGGACGTAACAGGGCTCGATGTCATCCTGATCACCCATCAACATTCGGATCATGTTGATCTGCAACGGCTTCCGACGGTCTTAGCGGCTAACCCACAGGCGCGGCTGTATGCCGAGCCGCAAGCCGCCGCTGTCATGGCGGCGGCCGGGATCGGGTCCGAGCACACGGTGGCTGGTGAAGAGCTGTCGTTCGGACGGGTCCTGGTCATGCCAGTGGGCGAGAGGCATGCCCTGATCAACGAGGCGTTGCCCCGGATCGGCAATCTTGGTGTCGTGATCCGGGTGGAGGGCGAGCCGAGCCTGTTCCATCCAGGGGACGCCTACGACGGCGAGCCCGGGCAGATCGACATACTCGCGGTGCCGCTCAACGCGCCCTGGACCGCCAGCCGCGACACCGTGGCTTTCGCCCAACGGATAGCACCCAAGGTCAGCGTTCCGATCCACGACGTACTGCTCAGCGCCGTCGGCCGCCAGCTCTATCTCTCCCAGCTGAAGGGCTTCGGGCCGGAGAGCATGGAGGTGCGCGATCTTGCCGACGGCGTCGGCGTCGACTTCAGCTGAGCTGGGCGCGGACGCACGGTGAGCGCCGGTCGTTGTTACCGTCACCTACATGCAAACTAGGGGATCCTCCGCGGCGCTCAGCCTGCGCGGTCTGTCCAAGGCCTACGGATCAACGCTCGCCGTCGATCGTCTTGATCTCGATGTCCCTCGGGGGTCGTTCTTCGGCCTCGTGGGACCCAACGGCGCCGGCAAGACCACGACACTGTCAATGGCGACGGGACTGCTGCGGCCGGACGCCGGCACGGCTCACGTCCTTGGTCACGATGTCTGGTCCGACACCGTCCGCGCGAAGCAGCTGGTCGGCGTCCTCCCCGACGGTCTTCGGCTCTTCGACCGCCTGACCGGGCTGCAGCTCATCTCCTACTCGGGCCTGTTACGCGGCATGGATCGCACGGTGGTCACCGAACGAGCCCATGAGCTGATGGAGGCTCTTGGCCTGGCGGAGGCGACCGGCACTCTGGTTGTTGACTACTCGGCAGGCATGACGAAGAAGATCTCGCTCGCCTGTGCCCTGATCCATGCCCCCAGACTCTTGGTGCTCGACGAGCCGTTCGAGGCGGTCGACCCGATATCAGCCACGACCATCCGCCAGATCCTCGAGGGTTACGCCGCCTCCGGTGGCACGGTGATCCTGTCCAGCCATGTGATGGACCTGGTGCAACGGCTGTGCGACCGGGTCGCCATCGTGGCGGCTGGGCAGATTCGCGCGGAGGGCACTCTCGACGAGGTCCGGTCCGGCATGACCCTGGAGGAACGTTTCGTCGACCTGGTCGGCGGACAGACCGACGTCGGAGAGGGTCTGGCGTGGTTGCGCTCATCGTCGGACTGAAATGGCAGCTGTTGCGCAACGGACTTCGCCGCAGCACCCCACAGCTGGTCGGGCTGATCATCGCTGTGCTGTACGGGTTGGGCGTGCTCGTTGCGGCTCTCTCGGGGCTCGTCGCGCTGAGGTTCTCGCTGCCCAGCGACGTCGCCCGGACCGCCATCACGCTCGGAGGCAGCGCCGTGGTCCTGGGGTGGACGATCCTCCCGATCATCGCCTACGGCATCGACCAGACCCTCGATCCCGCGCGCTTTGCGACCTTCGCGGTCCCTCGCCGTCAGCTCGTCCTCGGACTGCTGCTGTCATCGCTGGTTGGTGTCCCCGCAGCGGTCACGGCGATCCTGGGTCTCGCGACCGTCATCACCTGGTCGCGGTCTCTTCTGGCCATGGCGATCGCCCCGGTGGCTGCGGTCGTGGCGGTGTTCACCTGTGTGGCGCTGAGCAGGGTCACCTCGGCGGCGTCCTTTGCGATGTCCCGGCGCCGGCGGGGCAAGGAGGCGTTGCTGTTGCTGATGTTGCTGTTGTCGCTGGGCTTCGGCGCTGCGACGTCCTCGGTGATGAAACAGGTCTCGTCGCCCGGGCTGCTTCAACATCTGGCGGACGTGTTGGGATGGACCCCTCTGGGTCTGGCGTGGGCTGTGCCTGCCGACTTCGCCGACGGCGCGATCGGGTCCGGCCTGTTGCGTCTCGCCCTGGCCCTGGTCTTCCTGGTTGCCGCCCTGCTGGTTTGGGACGTCCTGTTGCGGGGCGCCCTGGAGAACCCTCGGGCGACGGACGGCGGCGGCTCGGCCAACGGAAACAAAGGGCTCGGCTGGTTCGGCCGGATGCCGGCCACACCCACCGGAGCAGTGGCCGCCCGCTCGATCATCGCCTGGCGACGGGACCCGCGATACGTCGCCTCAGTCGTGCTCATGCTGCTCCTGCCGCTGGGTCTTCTGTTGCCGGCGTTCACCGGAAGCGGCAACGTCTGGACCCTGGCCATGGCGCCAGCCGCAGGATTCATGCTGGGTTGGAGCACGCACAACGACATCGCGTATGACGGGACGGCGTTCTGGGGGCACGTCGCCACCGGGGTGTCCGGCCGTGCCGACCGCGTAGGCCGTTTGGTGCCAACCGCTTTGACGGCTTCCGTGCTCCTGCCTATCTATGCAGCCATCTCCTGTGCGCTCACCGACCGTTGGAGCGCGTGGCCGGCGTTGTTCGGGATGGGGCTGGGATTCCTGCTCACCGGATTCGGTGTGGCCAGCGTGATGAGCGTGCTCAAGCCGTATCCCGTTCCGGGTCCTGGCGAGAACCCTTTCGGTGCTCCGCCGGGTTCCTCGGCCCTGACCATGGTCATCCAGGCCGTGGCCGGTACTGCGGTCTTCGTGGTGAATCTGCCGCTGCTCGTCGTCGGGATGGGGGCCCTTTTCGGGCGGGTCTGGATGGGTTGGCTGTGCCTCGGGTTGGCCATTGTCTTTGGATCCGGCACTCTCGCCATCGGGACACGGTGGGGCGCCCGCATCTACGAACGTCGGGCACCCGAGCTGCTTGCGGACCTGTCCCGCATCAGATAGCCCAACTGCCTTGAAGAGCCTTGCGTTTCAGGTGTTGGTGGCGAGCCAGGCTGCGCCGATGATGCCTGCCGAGTTAGCCAGCTGAGCGGCGATGATCGGTGCCCGCAGATGCAGGAGGGGCAAGAACTTGTCGGCCTTCCTGGACACCCCGCCACCCACGACGATCAGATCCGGCCAGAGCAGGTTCTCGACGTGGGAGTAGTAGCGCTGAAGGCGTTCCGCCCACTGTGCCCACGACAGGCTGTCATCGCTCCTGATGCTGGCTGCAGCCTGGTCCTCGGCGTCGTGGCCGTCGATCTCGAGGTGCCCGAGCTCGGAGTTGGGGACCAGCACGCCGTTGTAGAGCAACGCGGACCCGATGCCGGTTCCCAGCGTGGTCACGAGAACGAGCCCGTTGGCGTTGCGGGCGGCCCCGAAGTGGAGCTCGCCGACCCCTGCGGCGTCGGCGTCGTTGACCACCGTCACCGGACGGCCGAGTCTGTCGCTCAACAGCTTTCGGGCATCGGTGCCGATCCACGCCGAGTCGATGTTGGCCGCCGTGCGCACCACACCGTTGGTCACGACGGCTGGCAGGGTCACGCCGATGGGGGAGTCGCCGGTGTCATCGGCGAAGTGCTCGGCGATCTGCACGACGAGGTCGGCAACCGCGTCCGGTGAAGACACCTTGGGGGTGTCAAGGCGCATCCGATCCTTGGCGAACTGGCCCAAGGTCAGGTCCACCGGTGCCCCTTTGATGCCGCTGCCGCCGATGTCGATGCCGAGCGGATGATGCGTGGTGGCCATGAGATGCCTTCCGGTTGCGGCGATGTCGCGGGTCTAGGGCTGGGGCGGCACGATCAGGGCAGGGTGAGGATCTCGGCCGCGGCCTCTGTGATCAGGATCGTGTGCTCGAACTGCGCGGAGCGTCTGCGGTCCTTGGTCACAACGGTCCAGCCGTCATCCCACATGTCCCACTCGTCGGTACCCAGGTTGAGCATCGGCTCAATGGTGAAGGTCATGCCCGGCTCGATGACGGTGTTGTACTGGGGAGCGGAATCATAGTGCGGGATCACCAGGCCCGAGTGGAATGCGGTGCCGATGCCGTGGCCGGTGAAGTCGCGGACGACGCCGTAGCCAAAACGTTTGGCATAGCTCTCGATCACGCGGCCGATGATGTTGATCTCGCGACCGGGCACGGCAGCCTTGATGCCGCGCATCATGGCCTCGTGGGTGCGTTCGACCAAGAGGCGGGACTCTTCGTCGACATTGCCGCAGAGGTACGTCGCGTCGGTGTCTCCGTGAACCCCGCCGATAAACGCTGTGATGTCGATGTTGACGATGTCGCCATCCTCGAGCGGACGGTCGTCGGGGATGCCGTGACAGATGACCTCGTTGATGCTGGTGCAGATCGACTTCGGGAAATGGCGATAGCCCAACGTCGAGGGATAGGCGCCGTGGTCAAGCATGAACTCGTGGGCGATCCGATCGAGCTCATCGGTGGTAACACCGGGCGCGATCGCCTTGGCAGCGCTCTCCATCGCCTGCGACGCGATGCGTCCGGCGATCCTCATCTTCTCGACGGTCTCGGCGTCCTTGACCTCCGGACCGGTGAACTTCGCGGGAGCCGGCCTATCGACATACTCGGGTCGGGGGATGAAGGTGGGTACGGCGCGACGTCCGCTGACGGCGCCTGGCGCGACGCTTGCATAGGTGATCGGCATACGGTGGAGTCTAGGCAAGACGGCACAACCGACGTGCACGGCAAGTGACCACGCAGTTGACCCCAAGAGAGGTTGCCATGGCGTTCTGGTTCAACGTGGGCACCGGACAGGTCGAGGATGACGCCAACAAGAGTCCGCAGGACCGGCTGATGGGGCCATACGACACCCACGCGGAGGCGGAGCAGGCACTGTCGCATGCCAAGGAGAACACCGACCGCTGGGACGCGGACGACAAAGCCTGGGACGACGAGGGGCTCGACGACTGAAACGCTGCCCCGAGCTCCTGCCCAGCGTGGTGACGGGCAGTCGGCTCAGGAGGTAGCGCCGCCGATCCGGCCGAGCGCATCCTCCCAACGCTGCTGCAGGTTCTGGCTGAGGGCGACATCGCCGATGTGTTCCTGCCGCAGGCCCATCCGGGTGCCATTGCCCTCGGCCGTGAGCTGCAGGTCGACCAGGGTGGCGGGCGCATTCTCGTCGGCGTGCCACGTGATGCGGACCTGCTGCATGGGGTGATAGCTGCGAACCACTCCGTGACTGCCGTCAGCGCTGTGCCACGGCTCGCCCTTGGTGCCGAGCTGGGCGCCGCTCCCGAGGAAAGCCTCGGCTCCAGCACGGGTGGTCAGGACCTGCCAGACCTTGTCGATGGGTTGGGGCACCACCCGACTCACTTCGATGTCGAGGGCGCCCTTCGCCTTGTCTGTCGGAACCTCGTTGGACTCTGCTGCTGTCATCGCGACCTCGATCCGTTCCGTCCGACCCACCGGACTGCCAGGGGAATGTCCAGACCTTCAGCACATCAAGTTCGTGACGATTGCACAATGCCCCGGGACGTGTTCTTTCAGGCAGATCGGCGAGTCAACCGGCATTCTCGCCGCGGAGCTTCCGCTCGCGGACTGCGTGCACGTCGGTTCGCTCGTCATAGGCCCAGAAGCCATGCAGCCACGAGGCGATAAGCGCTACGCCCACGACGCAGAGGATGCCGCCGCTGGTGATCGACCCACGCACGCTCCAGCGGTCGGCCACGAGCCCGGCCCGGACCTGGCCGCCCAGCGGACCGACGGAGTACGACAGCAGCTCGATGCCGGCCAACCGGCCTCGTATCGAGTCCGGGATCGTCTGGTTCCAGATCACCGAACGGAAGAGGCCGCTGAGCATGTCCGCGGCGCCCGCGGCGACCAAACAGACCAGGACCAGCCACAGCGAGGGCATCAGCCCGGCGAGCGCGATCGAGGCGCCCCAGGCCGATGCGGCGATCACGATGGCGCGCCCGTGGTGGTGGACGTGGGAGATCCACCCGGAGGAGGCCGTGGCGAGCAGCGCGCCAACGCCCTCAGCCGAGTAGAGCAGTCCGAGCATCGCCGGTGCATGGAAGACCATGGTTGTCAGCGCAGGGAAGAGCACGATCGGCATCGCCATGAACATGGCCACGATGTCCCACCCACTGCAGCAGCAAGCCCCCGAGGGCGGGTCCGGCGAGCCCGCTGATCTCGCGGCCGAGCGACGACAGCGCGATGGCCGCAGTGAGCAGCACTTGGGCGCCGCCGGTGACGACGAGCATCAGGCGGCGGTCGACGTGGTCGGCGAGGGCACCGCCGTACAGCCCGAACACGACCAGTGGGGCGAGTTCGACGATGCCCAGGGCGCCGACCGCGAAGTTGGACCCGGTCAGCTGGTGAAGCTGGTAGGGGAGCGCGACGTAACTGACCATGCCGCCCAGGTAGAACACCGTGCCCGCCCAGAACAAGAGGCGGAAGTCGCGCGAATCACGAAGTGGGCTGACGTCCACACGCAGGCGCGCCAGACGTGCCCACAGGTTGCTCACGTCGCGATGGTGGCAGAACGCGTCAAAATGCTTATTACAAGGAGTCTTTCGAAAGAGTACTTTCGAAGTTATGGCCTACCCGCAGCGGAAGCTGGACGACCCTCGATCACTGAGGGCGCTGGCCCATCCGGTGCGGCTCGCGATCATGGAACAGCTCGCGGTGGCCGGTCCCCTGACCGCGACCGAGCTGGCCGATCGGCTCGAGACGACGCCCTCGAACTGCTCGTGGCATCTGCGCAAGCTGGCCGAGCACGGTTTCGTCGAAGAGGCCGAGGGCGGCACCGGACGAAAGCGCCCCTGGCAGATCGTCAGCCTGGGCATGCGATGGGACGACGTCGGCGAGTCGCCCGAGCTGGCCCGAGCTGGTGACGCGCTCAGCACGCTCATGATCGACCGAGAAGTGGCGCGATTGGCCAGGGCGCGGGCGAAGGTTCGTGAGGACACCCCGCCGTGGCAGGAAGCAAGCACGTGGACCCAGTCGATGATGTGGCTGACTGCAGGCGAGCTCAACGAGATCAACCGGGCCGTGTGTGACCTGTTGATGACAAGAATCGACCGGTTCGAGCACCCGGAAGGCCGACCCGACGGGGCACGCCTCTGCGCGTTCCTCGCGTGGGGGGTCCCGGCCTACGACTTCGAGACCGAACCAGACGACAATGGAGAGAACCATGCGTAAGGCGTTCCAGCAGAAGGGATTCACCCGGCTTTTCGCCGGAACGACGACGAGCATGCTCGGTGACTCGGTGATGCTTCTGGTGCTGAGCATGTGGGTCAAGACCCTGACCCACTCCAATGGCGCCGCTGGTCTCACCTTCTTCTGGATGATGGTCCCTGCGCTGTTCGCGCCGCTCTATGGGATGTACATCGACCGGATCAAGCGAAAGCCGCTGCTGGTGTGGGGCAACGTGATCTCGGCCCTGATGGTTCTGCCACTGTTGTTGGTACAGGACGGCGGCGACGTCTGGATCATCTACGTCGTCGCGTTCCTCTATGGAATCTCGTTCGTCGTCCTGCCGGCCGGCCTGAACGGACTGCTCAAGGAGATGATTCCGGACGACGTGCTGGTGGAGGCAAACTCCTCTTTGCAGACCACCCGCGAGGGCTTCCGCCTGATCGGTCCTCTCGTCGGCGCGGCACTGTTCGGGATGTTGGGCGGTGGCGCGGTTGCCGTCGTCGACTCGGTGTCGTTCCTTGTCGCAGCGCTCATCATCGCGTCAATTCCGTTGCGGGAGAAGGCTCCCGAACGGATCGAACAGCACTGGTGGCATGAGATGACAGGCGGCATCAAGCACCTGGTGTACGAACCGGTGCTGAGGCACGTCCTGGTCGCCTTCGCGCTGATGTTGATCGTGATCGGCTTCACAGAGGCCTCGATCTACGCCGTGCTGGACTTCTTTGGCAAGGCGCCAACCTTTGCCGGCGTCGTGGTCTCAGTGCAGGGCGTCGGTGCCATCCTCGGTGGCGTCACGACCTCTCGGTGGGTCCGTCGACTGGGTGAGGCCGGGACTGTGACCGTTGGCTTGGCGCTGCTGGCGGTTGGCCTCGGGGTGGTTGCGCTCACGTCCAACCTGTGGGTCACCCTCGCCGCGGTGATGGTGTCCGGCTATGCCCTGCCACTGACGTTCATCGCCTTCATGACGATGCTCCAGCGCCGCACCCCGCAGCCCCTGATGGGCCGCGCATCGGCAGCGGTGGAGACCATCATGGGCGCCCCCCAGGCCATCTCCCTGGCAGTCGGTGCACTCCTCGTGACGCTGCTCGACTATCACGTCATCTTCGCGATCATGGCAGCCTCCACCGGTGCGGCCGTCGTCTACCTGTTGGTCTCTTTGCACGGTCAGCTGTTTCGACCGGATCCCCCATTGACGAGCCCACCGCTCGAGCCTGTCCCGTTGTTGCCCGAGGTGGGCGTGTCAGCGGTGGGCTGATCGGGTTCGCTGCCGGCCGGCGTTAGCCTGAGGGATGCCTTTGCGCGAGTCCCGTGCCCGCGCACATCGCCGGGTGATCAGGCGACGACGCCAGGTCGTGGGTGGGGGGCTGCTGTTGTTCGTGACCCTTCTCGTGCCGGCCGGCGTCCGACTGGCGGCGGCCCTCACCGGCACACCGGTCGCGACCGCTGTGAGCACCACGCCAGTGCCGGTGCTGACTCCCATGCCGACCAACCACACCTTGGGTACCGGTGAGTACGAACGCGCCCCGGGTGGCACGGATCGCCAGGGCGCGGGGCCGCTGCGGACCTATCGGGTCGAGGTCGAGATCGGCACCGGGCAGGACGCGAAGGCGTTCGCGGCCGCCGTGGATGCCACTTTGGCCGACGCCGCCAGCTGGGCGGGCAGTGGGCGCTGGTCGGTCCAGCGGATCGCCGGAGAGGATGCCGACCTTGTCATCCGGCTGGCTACGTCTGCCACGGTCGGCACGGTGTGCGAAGCGGCTGGTCTGGAGGACGCGGCATATTCCTCTTGCCGGACAGGGCAGTTCGTCATGATCAACCTCGACCGCTGGCTGCACGCGGTCCCCGAGTACCAGGGCGACGTTGCCCTCTACCGGCAGTACGTCATCAACCATGAGGTGGGACACGGGCTTGGGCTCGGCCACCAGGCATGTCCCGGGCCCGGTCGTCCGGCGCCGGTGATGCAGCAACAGACCCTTGGGCTGAACGGCTGCCTGCCGAATGGATGGCCCTACGTCGATGGTGTGCTGGTCTCGGGCCCGGCGGTTAGCTGAGCCGACCCAGCTGAAGCCGTCCCACCTGAAGCAGTCACCCCTCGAGCCGTCAGGACTCGAACGAGTGCTCCGCCGCCGGGAACGTCCCGCCTGCAACATCCGCCGCGTAGGCGCGGGCCGCGTCGCCCAGCGTGGTGCGCAGGTCGGCGTACCGCTTGACGAAGCGTGGTGCCTTGCCGCCGCGTAGCCCGGCCATGTCCTGCCAGACGAGCACCTGGGCGTCGCAGTCCGGGCCGGCGCCGATCCCGATCGTCGGTATGTGGAGGGCCTTGGTGACGCGGGCCGCTGCCGCCGCGGGAACCATCTCCATCACCACGGAGAAAGCGCCGGCTCGCTCCAGCGCGAGGGCGTCCTCGACGAGTGCGTCGCCTGCGTCGCCGCGCCCCTGAATGCGATAGCCGCCAAGGACGTGCTCGCTCTGAGGGGTGAAACCGATGTGTCCCATCACGGGGATGCCGGCGCGCACGAGGAGCTCGATCTCGGGGACCATCGGGCGTCCGCCTTCGAGCTTGACCGCGTGGGCCAGACCTTCCTTCATGAACCTGGTCGCTGTGGCCAAGGCCTGGGTCGGACTTGCCTGGTAGGACCCGAACGGCAGATCGGCGACGACCAGGGAGTGTTTGGCGGAGCGGGTGACAGCCCGGACCAACGGCACCAGGTCGTCCACCGTGACAGGCACCGTCGTCTCGTACCCGTAGACGTTGTTGCCGGCTGAGTCACCAACAAGCAGAACGGGGATGCCGGCCTCGTCGAAGATCTCGGCAGAGTACTGGTCGTATGCCGTGAGCATCGCCCAGCGTTCGCCCCGATCCTTCATGGCCTGCAGGTGTGGGATCCGGATGCGTTTGAGCGTTGGCGATGCGGGCGCGTTGCCGGTGCCGGTGCCGTACGGGGCGGGTTGCTCACTCATCTTGTCTCCATTGCCAAACCTCGGGACCACGATGTCTCCTGGTGTCAAACATGTCTTCTGGTGTCAAACATAGGGAAACGTGTCAGGGCTGTCGAAACTAGGAGTCCTGCTCCCTCCATCGACTGGTGATCGGCAGGCGGCGGTCGCGTCCGAAAGCCAGCGAGGAGATCTTGGGGCCGGGGGCGAACTGCCGGCGCTTCCACTCTGCACGGTCGACGAGCCCGACCACCTTGTCCACCACGGAAGGGTCGAATCCAGCCTCGACCAGCTCGGCCCGACCCTGGGCGCCTCCCACGTAGCGGTCGAGAAGCGCGTCCAGAAGCTCGTATGGCGGCAATGAGTCCTGGTCGACCTGATCGGGACGTAGCTCGGCTGAGGGCGGCTTGCTGATAGAGGCCAGGGGGATTGGTGGCCTCTCGCCACGTCGCTCGGCCTCGGCGTTGCGCCACTTGGCCAGCTCCCACACCATCGTCTTGGGAACGTCCTTGAGTGGTGCGTATCCGCCGACGCTGTCCCCGTAGATGGTCGAGTAGCCGACCGATACCTCGCTCTTGTTGCTGTTGGTCAGGATGAGGTGACCCTCCTGGTTGCCCAGCCCCATCCAGATCAGGGCACGCATCCGGGCCTGGAGGTTCTCCTCGGCCACGCCGGTCAGCTTCACGGTGTCCAGGAACGCGTTGACCAACGGTGCGATCGGGATGACGCGGTAGTCCAGACCCAGGTTGTGGGCGAGCTCGGCGGCGTCATCCTTGGAGCCGTCGCTGGAGTACTTGCTGGGGTTGCTGATCGCGACCACGTTCTCCCCGCCAAGCGCGTCGGCTGCGATCGTTGCCACCAGGGCCGAGTCGATGCCTCCGGAGACTCCGAGCAAGACCGACCGGAAACCGTTCTTGCGGACGTAGTCGTGCAGTCCGAGCTGCACGGCGCGGTAGACCTCGCCGACCGGGTCGAGGCGGGGGGCCAGCGTGGCCGGCTGGGCGGCATACGGGGCAATGGGTGTGTCGCTGAGGGTGACGTGCAGGAGCCCCTCTCCGGAGCGGTCGGGCACCTCCACCGTGCTTGGCTCGAGGTCAAGGTCGACGATGAGCAGGTCTTCGTCAAACTGCGGGCCGCGGGCGAGGATCTGCCCAGCGGCGTCGACCACCAACGAGTCGCCGTCGAAGACGAGCTCGTCCTGGCCGCCGACCATGTTGAGGTACGCAAGGGTGCAGCCCGCCTCGGCGGCCCGTCGTGCGACCAGCTCGTAGCGGACGTCGTCCTTGTCCTTCTCGTATGGGGACCCGTTGATCACCAGCAATAGCTCTGCCCCCGCCGCACGGGTCCCAGCGACGGGCCCGCCGTCCTGCCAGAGGTCCTCGCAGATCGCGATGGCCACGTCGATGTCACCGATACGGACAACGGTGAGGTAGCTGCCCGGGGCGAAGATCCGGAACTCGTCGAAGACGCCGTAGTTGGGCAGGTGGTGCTTGGCATAACGAGCCTTGACCTGGCCGTGGTGCAACACCGCGGCGCAGTTCTGGGGGAGTGCGCGGGTGACCTCACCGGAAGCCCCGGGCGAGATGGATGGCGCGCGGCCTAGGTAGCCGACAACGACCGGGAGGTCGCCGAGCCCGTCCGCGGCGAGGTCGGTGGCAAGCTGGAAGAGCGCCACTCGCGAGGCGTCGACGAACGAGTTCCGCAGCGCCAGGTCCTCGACCGGGTAGCCGGTCAGCATCATCTCGGGGAAAGCCACCAGGTGGGCACCCCGCTCGGACGCCTTGGCCGACCACTCTCGGACCGCTAGCGCGTTGCCAGCCAGGTCTCCTACGGTCGGGTTGACCTGGGCCAGGGCCAGTCGCATCTGCGCCATATATGCAGCCTAGCCATCCGGCGGTTTGCTCATGAAGAGACCTCAAACGGTCCATGCTCAAGTCAGGAAATGCGCCGTTTCGTACCAGTTGCTTACCATTTTGGGGTTCACATCCTGTGAGCTATCTGTGAATGTCGCATCCTCGCCGGAAGACGGCGTTGTCGTTCCACCCACACAGCGGCGGCCCCGGGGGTATTCCTCCCCGGGGGCTTCCGTAGTTCGTGGCTCGGGTAGGCGCCGATTCAGAGGAGTCAGAAGGCATATGAACGGGCGCCATTGGCGTTTCTTAACCCGCACGAAACACGGTTAGGGCAGGATCGCGCTATGGATCGTCAACAGGAGTTCGTCCTCCGCACCATCGAAGAACGCGACATCCGCTTCGTGCGACTGTGGTTCACGGACGTGCTGGGCCAGCTGAAGTCTGTCGCCATTGCTCCAGCGGAGCTCGAGGGCGCCTTCTCGGAGGGCATCGGTTTCGACGGCAGCGCGATCGAGGGGTTCGCCAGGGTCTACGAGTCCGACATGCTGGTCAAGCCCGATCCGGGAACGTTTCAGGTGCTGCCCTGGCGTGGCGAGAGTCCAGGCACCGCAAGGATGTTCGGCGATATCGTCCTGCCGGACGGGTCCCCGAGCTTCGCCGACTCGCGGTACGTCCTCAAACGCGCGCTGGCCAAGGCTGCCGACCTCGGGTTCACCTTTTATACGCACCCGGAGATCGAGTTCTTCCTTTTCGAGCAGCCGATCAAGCCCGGCCAGCCGCCGGTTCCGGTGGATCAGGCCGGCTACTTCGACCACGTTCCTCACGGGACCGGACACGACTTCCGGCGAGCCGCCATCACGATGCTCGAGAGCATGGGCATCTCGGTGGAGTTCAGCCATCACGAGGGCGGCCCGGGCCAGAACGAGATTGACCTGCGCTACGCCGACGGTCTCTCGACGGCCGACAACATCATGACCTTTCGCACGGTCATCAAGGAGGTTGCGCTGGAGCAGGGCGTCTTTGCCTCCTTCATGCCCAAGCCGTTCAGCGATCAGCCGGGCTCCGGGATGCACACGCACCTGTCGCTGTTCGAGGGCGACCGCAA
>PKWT01000299.1:13317-19216 GCA_003132125.1 Micrococcales bacterium
CAGAGCACCCGCGTCGAGGTGCGATCGCTGGACTCGGCGTGCAACCCCTACCTCGCCTTTGCCGTGATGCTTGCCGCAGGGCTCAAGGGGATCGAAGAGGGCTACGAGCTGCCGGACGAGGCTGAGGACGACGTCTGGGCGTTGACCGACGCCGAGCGCCGGGCGATGGGCATAGAGCCGCTACCGGCGTCGTTGATCGATGCCATCACCGTGATGGAACGATCCGATCTCGTTGCAGAGACGCTGGGGGAGCATGTCTTCGACTTCTTCCTACGCAACAAGCGTGCCGAGTGGGCCGACTACAAGGGCCAGGTCAGTGCCTTCGAGCTGGATCGCTATCTCGCCCGCTTGTAGTGAAGCCGTTTTGTCGGGAAGTTCAGGCGGTCGCGGCTCCGTGATCGGTAGGTTGAGCCGGTGAATTCATCTGTCAGGCCAGCGAGTCGGGCGGGTCGACTGGCCCGGTTGGGATTTGCCGATCCGGCGCGGGCCGATGCGCTCCTGGACGATCGAGCAATTGCCGGGCTGACCGATCCGTTGGATCACGTCTTCGGTGATGGACTGACCGACGCGTTGAGCCAGGTAGCTGACCCAGACCTTGCCCTGCTCGGGCTGGTTCGCCTGATGGAGTCGTTGGGCAAGAGAGACGCCAACACCGAGGACCAGGGCGGGGATCTGATCGCCACGTTGCGGCACGCCGGCCAGGGGCGCGACCGGCTGCTCGCGGTGCTTGGAGCCTCAACTGCGCTCGTCGACCATCTTGTGACGCATCCGGCCCATTGGCGCTACGTCACCGATGCGACCCGCCAGAGCGCCGAACAGCGCCGCGACGCTCTCGTCGGCGCTGTGAGCACGGCCATGGCCAAGACCCCGGTCAAGACTGCTACCAAGACCCCTACCAAGACCTCGGCCCAGAACTCGTCCGACACCTCGATCGGCGTGGACGTGATGTCTGGGTATGACGCCCTACGGGTCGCCTACCGCAGCAACCTCCTGGGTATCGCGGCGCTGGACCTGACGGCACAGAGGGCGGTCGACGAGCTGCCACCCACCGCGGCCGCACTGGCCGACCTGGCCGCGGCCGCGCTCGAGGCCGCCCTGGTGATCGCCCGCGCCGAGGTTGGACCCGAGGCGGGTATCTGCCGGTTCGCGGTGATCGGCATGGGCAAGTGCGGGGGACGCGAGCTCAACTACGTCTCTGACGTCGATGTCATCTTCGTGGCCGAGCCGGCTAGCGGTGACGCCGCAGATGAGACGGCTGCCCTCAACGTCGGCACCCAGATGGCGACTGCACTGATGCGGGCCTGTTCGGCGAACACGGCCGAGGGCACGCTCTGGCCCGTCGACGCGGCGCTGCGTCCTGAGGGCAAGAACGGCCCGTTGGTCCGAACCGTCGCCAGCCACCTCCACTACTACCAGCGGTGGGCCAAGACGTGGGAGTTCCAGGCTCTGCTCAAGGCCAGAACCGTCGCCGGCGACACCAGGCTCGGCCGCGAATACCTTGACGCGGTCAGCCCCCTCGTCTGGCAGGCGGCAAGTCGCGAGCACTTCGTCGAGGACGTCCAGGCGATGCGTCGACGGGTCGAAGAGCATGTTCCCGCGGCCGAGTCAGCGCGCCAGCTGAAGCTCGGCCCGGGCGGTCTGCGAGACGTCGAGTTCAGTGTCCAGCTNNTTGGAGGCCCTGGCGGCGCTTTCACGAGGCGGGTACGTGGCGCGTGACGACGCCGCCGTCCTGGATGAGTCGTATCGCCTGTTGCGCACCCTTGAGCACAGGATCCAGCTGTTCCGACTACGGCGCACGCATCTGATGCCCACCGACGCGGCGGATCTACGGCGGCTCGGCAGGGCGGTGGGCCACCGTCGTGACTCAGCGCAGGCCGTGGTCGAGCAGTGGCAGCAGCAAGCGCGCGAGGTGCGACGAATCCACGAGCGACTGTTCTACCGCCCGTTGCTGATAGCTTCCGCGCGACTCAGCAGCACCGAAGCACGGCTCACTCCCGAAGCTGCACGAGAACGGTTGGCAGCATTAGGTTTTCGCGACCCCGCTGGGGCAATGCGACACCTTGCCGCGCTCACTGGCGGTCTCAGCAGGCGTGCCGCGATCCAGAAGACGTTGCTGCCGGTCATGCTCGGCTGGTTCGCGGACGAGGCCGACCCTGACGCCGGTCTACTCTCATTCCGCCGGATCAGCGAGTCCCTGGGCACGACCCACTGGTATCTCAAGATGCTCCGTGACGAGGGCAGTGCGGCCGAACGCCTCGCGCATGTTCTGGCGCGAAGTCGTTATGCCGCAGACCTGCTCACCCGTGCGCCCGAGTCTGTTGCCATCCTGGGCGACGCCGAGGGGCTGACCCCGCGTCGCCGTGAGGCGCTGCTGGCAACGATGAAAGCGGCGACCGGTCGCAAGAACGAGCCGGACGATGCCATGACGGCGGCGCGTGTCGTGCGACGCCAGGAGCTTTTCCGGATCGCCGTTGCCGACCTCACCGGGCAGCTGGACCTCTCCGGGGTGGGTGCGGCGCTGACTGACCTGACGTCCGCAACGCTGCAGTCCGCACTCGACATTGCCACGAAGCGCGTGGAAGCCGATCTCGGCAGTCCTTTGGGCACCCGCCTGCTTGTGGTGGGCATGGGCAGCCTCGGCGGTGGCGAGATGGGCTACGGCTCGGATGCAGACGTCATGTTCGTTCACCGGGCCGACGAAGGCGTTGACGAGACCGAGGCCCAGAGGCAGGCCACACTGGTCGTTCAGGAGCTCAGACGCTTGCTGGCGGCCGCCGGTCCGGACCCACAGCTGGTCATCGACCCCGACCTGCGCCCAGAGGGCAAGGTCGGGCCGTTGGTGCGCTCGCTCGGTGGGTACGCCGCCTATTACGAGCGGTGGTCCCTCACCTGGGAGGCGCAGGCGCTGCTGCGTGCGACACCGGTGGCAGGCGACGCCGAACTCGGGCAGGCGTTCTGTGACCTGATCAACCCGATCAGGTGGCCTGACGGTGGCGTGTCGGCACACGGCATACGCGAGATTCGCACGCTCAAGGCGAGGATGGAGTCCGAGCGTCTGCCACGGGGGGCGGATCCCAAGACGCATTTCAAGCTGGGGTCGGGCGGGCTCTCCGACGTCGAGTGGACGGCTCAGCTGATGCAGCTGAGGCACGCCTTTGAGATCGGAGGACTGCGCACGACCGGAACGCTCGCGGCCCTGACTGCGGCTGGTGATGCCGGCCTGATCCGCCCCGCAGATGTTCAGACCATGGCGCGGGCCTGGACCTTCGCGTCCTCGCTGCGCAACGCCTCCGTGCTGTGGCGAGGTCGACCGATTGACGCACTTCCCAGCGACCTGCGCGACGCCGATGGGATTGGACGCATCGTCGGCCGCGAGGCCGGCGCGGGTGACGAGCTGGCCGAGGCGTACCGGCGTTTGGCCCGTCGCGCGCGGGCCGCGGTCAATTTCAACTTTTACGAGTCGGCCTAGGCGGGTAGCGTCCCCATGGTGAACGGGCAGGCAGGGGACTCACACGACAGCTTCGCCATGCCGTCATACGCCGAGGTCTTCCGGGCTAGCGGCTATCCTGCGCTCTTCCTGGCGGCCGCGGGGTCGACGTGGGGGGACTACCTGGCGCGGTTGACGGTGGCCGCCTTCGTGTTCGAGCAGACCGGGTCGCCGTTTGCGGCCGCCGCCACTTTTGCCGTCAGCTTGCTGCCCACGTTCTTCGGACGCAGTCTCCTTGCGCCGATCGCTGACCGTATCCCCTACAAGCACGTCCTGATCGCCTCGCACCTGACGCGGGCGGCTCTGGTCGGCGGCCTGATACTCGCTGTCGGCGCTCGGGGCAGCGACGTGGCCAGCCCGCCGACAGACGCGCCCCCGGTGGCTTTGTGGGTGCTTTTCACGCTGCTGTTCCTGGTCGAGCTCGCGGGTGGGCCGGCGAGCGCCTCCAGCCAGATCCTGATGACCGACCTGTTCAGCGATCGCCGGCTGTATGCCCGTGCGCTGGCTCTGAGCACCATGAGCGATCACATCAACCAAGCGATCGGACTAGGCCTTGGCGGAGTAGTGGTGGCATGGGTGGGCACCAGTGGTGCCCTGTGGTTCGACCTCGCCACCTTCCTGGTCTCGGCCGTGGTCATCGCCGTGGTGGTCAGGGTTCAGGCCATCCGCGGAACGCCGTCCGCGGGCGTCATCGGGTTCTTTCGCGACATCGGCGAGGGCGCCGGCTATCTGTTCCGGCACCCGGTCCTGGTCTATCTGCTTGCTTTGAGCCTGTGTTCGGTGTGGGCGATGGCGGCGCCGGAGGCAGTGGCGATCGCCTACGCGGCTGCCAAGGACCCTTCCGGGTCAACGCGCCTCGGGGGTCTGCTCATGGCCGCCCCGATCCTGGGCGCGGTGGCCGGTCTTGTGATCGTCGGACGCTGGCAGCCCGAGCGTCAGAACCCCCGGATCATCGTCATGGCGCTGCTGATGCCGCTGCCGCTCGTCGTGACCATGAGCGCCCCGCCGGTGTTGATTACCTGGCTGTTGTGGTTCGGGTGCGGGGCGCTGCAGGCCTTCATGCTGCCTCTGCAGTCGACGTTCTCGCTCGTCATCCCCATCCAGATGCGCGGCAGGGTCTTCGGCCTCGCCGGCGCCCTCTCCGTGGCTGCCACAGGTGTCGCGTTCCTGGTTGCGGGGTGGCTCGCCGAGCTCACATCTCCAGCCTGGGCTGTCGCCGTCTGCGCGCTTGGCAGTCTGCTCGCTATCGTCGTCGTTGCCGCGCGTTGGCCGCGGGCGGCCCTGCGCGCGGCCGTCGACACGGCATACAACTCGTGAGCCCCGGTCCTTGGACGACGCCTCGGCACGGCGTATCCGAGCTGCCTCGTTTCGACGTTACATCGGACGCACGTAGGCGTCGGTCCCGGTGAGCGCCTCGATGTCAGACTCCGCTTGTGCCAGCAAGGTATCGGCGAGGTGTCGAAGCGCCCGGGCCACTGCCACCTCGTCACCGATCGTGGACTTCGGATCGTCGTTCGGGCTCCGGTGGCTGTCGCCCTCGGCGCTGAACTGAGCGGGTTGGTCCGAGATGAGCATCGCGGTAGCGCGCGTGTTGTCGCCCACCTCGACCAGGGATATCTGCACGCGCCATGTCTTGGTCGTCGCGGCGTGCGCGGTCTCACGAGGCCCGCTCTCCACCCTCATGACCGCGCCGGGGCCCGGATAGACCAGGCCGATGTGTCCGTCGCTCCATTTGACGGTGTACGGCGCGTTCCCATCGCTGCCCTTGACCTCCAGCACCTCACCGTCGCGGATCGGGTCATCGACCCGTGTGCCGGCAAGGATGATGCGGTCCCCAACCTGAGCTTTCATGACGTCCTCCCATGCTGGCGGTGCGATTTCGGCTATTTCGAGCATGCGCCTGTGCTACAGATTCCGGAAGAGCCGGGGGAGCGACGAAGGTCACGATTCTTCGGTGTCGACACTTTCGGGTCGAGGGGGAGCGGGCAGTCGTCACATTGAAGACGTCCGCGGAACTTCTTCGTTGCCTGATCGCGGTTGTTCGAGTCGCCGTAGGCTGGACGGCGACCCGCGAATCAGGTGGTGATGGCTCGTGACCGTTGCTGGACCGACGTTTGATCTGGTGGTTGCCGCAAATGGCCTGCCCGTTGAGCGTGTCCTTGATGCCGACGGCGAGAGCACCTGGGAACGCAGCCCGGGTGGTCTGGTGTCGGCCATGGAGTCGGTCATGGTTGGCCGCAAGGCGGCGTGGGTGGGATGGTCCGGCGACCCTGGCCCGGCCCCCGAGCCGTTTCGGGAGAACGACCTGTATCTCCAGCCGGTGGGCCTCACGTCCGCTGAGATCCTGGAGTACTACGAGGGTTTCAGCAACGAGACGCTTTGGCCGATCCACCACGACGTGATCGTGCCGGC
>PKWT01000295.1 GCA_003132125.1 Micrococcales bacterium
CGAGCTCACCAGCCCCACGACCCTGCCGGTCGGCTTTGGCGGGGCGACGCCGGTGGTCAGTGAGAGATCGCTGGAGCGGGGTGATCGGGTGTTGTTCTTCACCGACGGCGTTATCGAGGAGGACCGAACCAGCGGCGGGGTGTCCGGCGAGACACGGCTGAGGAACCTTGTCGAGCAGATCAGCACAAACCAGGATCCGGTCCAGGAGACGGTGCGGCTTCTCTCCAAGGCGCTCATGCTCGAACGAAGTGGCGTCACCAGCGACGATGCGACTCTGCTTCTGGTCGAATGGCGCGGGGGAACCGCGGAAGACCTCGCCCCTATCGACGAAGCGGTGTCCCCGACCAGCTGATCCGGGAGCCATCGGCGGGTCTTGTGATTGCTCCGTGCGTCCGATAGGCGTGTGTCAGATTGTGGTGCTCACCGTGGTTCTCGGCGGCGATCAACCCGACCGTCCCCCGCGGGACCGTAAAGCTCGCCCTCTTTTCGGGGTACGTGGTTCCCGCATACGAGACACCGCCACCCGGTCTCATGGGCCGCGTACTTATGGCCGTCTGAGGCGCACTCTTGGTCGACGCGGCGCACTTCCTTCGCACCGAGAGCCGCACGAGCCTTGCCGGCTGCGACCGACCTGATGATGGCGATGCCAGCGACCACCACGCTGACCGCGAGAACTGCCACCAAGATCGTTGGGGTCATGACAGTCGGTCCGTTGCCAGGACCACCAAAAAGCGCATGCCTCGACCTCTATCTGCTGATGTCGCGAAGTCCTCACGTGGGCCCGCCTACGGCGAGGAGCATAGCCCGACCAAGGGC
The DNA here is from genome assembly GCA_003132125.1 of Micrococcales bacterium. Taxonomy (GTDB): domain Bacteria; phylum Actinomycetota; class Actinomycetes; order Actinomycetales; family Dermatophilaceae; genus UBA4719. The sequence goes on from PKWT01000295.1 coordinate 817, forward strand.
AGGCCCGCTTGTTGGGACGACCGCGGGAGGTGTGAATGTCGATTCGCGATCGGATGCCGCAACGCCCGTCTCGAGACCCGTCGTTCAGGGCCAGGTCTGTGGCTTCGGAGCTGTACCCTCGAGCGCCCCGTCCGATGGCGGCAAGGTGACTCCAAACCGGCGACAGCCGGGACCAGTGGAAGGCAGCATGGCGACGCGAAAGACACGATTCCTGCAAGGAATGCCAGAAAGATGGTGAGGATGGTCATTGCGTCACTTGGCGCTGGGGGTAGCCGACGCGCTGGGGGTTGAGCACTTCAGGTGGTCGGCGACCGTCTTCGCCAATGCGGAGTTGGGGTCGATGGCGACGACCTTCTCCCACTCTGTGGTCATCTTGGCCTTGTCAGGCGGGGTCTGGCTCAGGTACAGGAAGCCAAGGTCGTAGTGAACCTCAGCGTTCTTGGGATAGAGCCCGGCGGCGACGAGCCACTGCTTCTTGGCCTCGACCGCACCGCCAAGGTTGAACTGTCCGGCACCAAGCGCCAGGAGCGCCACCTGGTTCTTCGGGTCGACGGCAAGAATCTTCTGTTCCCAGACAACTGCACTCTTGAAGTCGGTGGCGGCGAAATAGAGGTTGCCGATGGCCTGGAGCGAGGCAACGTCCTTGGGGTTCGCGCTGATCTTCTGCATTTGTGCGGCCAGCTTGACCTGGTCGACCGGGACCTGCTGGACGCCTTGTCGGCTCGACCCTCCATGGTCTTCACCCGCCGGGCGCTGATCGACGCGGTGTGGGACCAGACCTGGGTCGGGGACGAGCACCTGGTCAACGTCCATGTCGGGCACCTGCGCAGGAAGCTTGGCGACGATCCCAACTCACCGCGGTATGTGCGTACGGTCCGTGGCATCGGCTACCGGATGGGCGAGGGAACGTGAAAGGGACTGCTGGCAAGCCGATACGTCGGCGGGGGGGGCTTGGCCGGTCGCCTGCTTGTGGCCCAGAACCTGGTCCTGCTGACCAGCACGCTCACGGCATGGACGATTGCCGCCACGGTCGGCCCGCCCCTTTTCCACAAGCACCTGGCGAGGGCCAATGTGGGAGCCTCATCCGCCCAGAGCCTTCATACCGAGAGGGCCTACCAGAGCGCCAACGCCATTTCGCTGTCCTTGGCGCTGCTGGCCGCGTTGCTGGTGGCCATGGCCGTCAACGTCTACATAGCCCGCCGCATAGGGCGATCCGTGGCCACCATCGCCGATGCGGCCGGTGACGTTGCCGGCGGCCGTTACGACGTCAGAGTCTCCTCGCCGGGGCTCGGCGCGGAGTTCGACGCACTGGCGTTGGGGTTCAACCAGATGGCCTCCCGGCTGGGGTCGGTCGAAGGGACCCGCCGCAGACTGCTGGCCGACCTCGGACACGAGATGCGAACCCCGGTCGCGACGTTGGAGGCTGGCCTCGAGGCGCTCGAGGACGGCGTGGCGACGTTGGATGCACGGACGGCCGAGCTGCTGCACTCCCAGACCAGACGTCTGACCCGGCTGTCCGAGGACATCACCGCCGTCTCCCAAGCCGAAGAGGGGCAGGTTCGGTTGGACAGGCGCCCGGTGCAACCGGAGTCGCTGGTCTCTGCCTCAGTCGACTCGGTCGCGGAGGCCTACGAGACGAAAGGCGTCCGGCTGGTCACCAGCATCGCGCCCGGGATGCCCAGGCTTCTCCTGGATCCGGAACGGATGGGCCAGGTCCTCGGCAACCTGCTGGACAACGCGTTACGGCATACCCCCGCAGGTGGGAACGTCACGATCTCAGCCTCTCTGTCGCCGGGGACGGGTGATGCCGAGCTGTCCGTCGCGGACAGCGGCGAGGGCATTCCCGCGGAACACCTGCCCCATGTCTTCGAACGTTTCTACCGGGTTGACACGGCCCGTGATCGAACTCATGGNNGGATCCGGCATCGGGCTGGCCATCGCCAAGGCCCTGGTCGAGGCCCACGGCGGGCAGCTCACCGGGACCAGCGCCGGGACCGGGCAGGGGTCCACCTTCCGCATCCTCCTACCCCGCGGCTGAGCAACGTGGCGGAGCACGCGGTCAACCCTGCGGGGTGCCGACCCCTCCGGTGCACTCCCCGCCGGGTTCGGGTGCCTGTTTGCCCGATTTGAACGTGTTGACGAAGCTCTTCAACCTGGGGTCACTCGTGGAGTCCAGTTTCAGCTGAACTCCCCATACGGACGCAACGATGGGGGACGGCAGGCCCGGGTATGGACTGACCAGTGCGTAAGGCTCCCCGGAGACGTCCTTGAGGAGGGCTGCCAGCTGTGGGGCGGGCAGGCCTGGACGGTAGGTGATCCACATGGCGCCATGTTCAAGGGAGTGAACGGCGTTCTCGTTGGGCACCGGCGCTGAGTACACGCCGCAGTTCTGCCAGGTCCCTGAATGAGCACCCCCGACGGGGGGCGTCTGGGGGTAGGCCACTGGGCCAGTCACATGGTCGCGGGCCAGACCGGAGTACGTCTGCAAACCGGTCAGCGCGACCGTGACTTGTGATGAAGACCCTGAGTCGCTGGCACCCACTGCCGCCCAGGACCCGCCGCCGACCAGCCCGAGCGCCGTTACCGACGCGGCCACGATGACCGCTTTACGCCGGCGCGAACTGCGTCGCTGCTCTTTGCGTACCGTCTCAAGCCTGGCGGTCCGGGCACTGTCGCGCCGCGTCTGTTTGCTCATCTGCTCGGTTCTTCTGCTCATTCTCTCGCTCCAGTCGGTCCGGTCCCGGGCCATGCCTCCCCTTCCGGGGTGGTCTGAACTCAAGCCCTGCCAACATCGTGCGCGAGGCAGATGATGATCTGGAACGTATTCCGTAAAGGTTTGCTTAAGATCCTGGCCGGCAGGCTGATCGCTGGAGGCACATCCCTGACAACCTCCCGGTCACGAGCTTTCGGCCAGCGCAGCGCACCTGACGGTCGCTCAGGAGAGACCGGCGCCACGGTCGGCGCTCTGTTGGCGCCACTCGCGCCAGGTCAGCCAGACGATGACCGCATCGAAGATCGTGAGGGCGCTGAGCCCGAATGTGAGGGACAGGACGAGGCGGTACAGCTGGTATCCGATGAAGATCAGCAGGAAGCCGATCATCCAGGGGTAGGCCCAGATCTGGTTGCGCAACAGCGCGGCGACGAGCACGATCTTGGTGATGCCGTGGACAAAGAGGTACACGGCGGCGAAGGCCACTGCCGAGCCGGTCAGCCCGTGGGCGTAGCCCAGCAGATCGTTGGCGATGAGGTCGTTGGGATCCTCGGACAGCTCGTGCTGAGTCAGCCCGGACACCACGTTGTTGATCGTTGCCGGGGTGAGTGCGAGCAGCAGTAGGCCGCCGATGGTTTCCAGGACGCCGTCGAGTCCTTTGAGGATGATCCCGATCTCGAA
>PKWT01000269.1 GCA_003132125.1 Micrococcales bacterium
TGAGGCTGGGTTCGCCGCCGATAGCCCCCACGGACCACACCGACCTCGCAAGCAGCTGGTCCACCGCGCGACCGACCGCATCACCAAAGGTGCTCCCGCGAGGAGCGGTGATCGTCTGGACGTCGCCGACCACCTGCCGGATCCGGTCGTGGGACGCCGCAATCTGAGGGCTGTCATCGATGGAGCCGGTGTCGACGATGACCAACCGATCCAGCGGGCGCGTCTGCAGTCCAAGGGCGTCCAGGCACTCGTTCAGCCACGCCGCGCCGTCATGGACGACCAGCACACCGGTGACAATGACCGGTCTCACAGCCGGACGCGGTCCCCCGCGATCACCAGGTGGCGACGTCTCGGTGTTCGGCGAGAGCTGGTGGATCGTGCCACGGGGCGGGGCAAGCGTCATCAGATCAGGAACAGTCCCGCGGCGTCGCCGAAGCGACTAGACCGCATGCTTCTTGAGCTTGCGACGCTCGCGCTCGGACAGCCCACCCCAGATGCCGAACCGCTCGTCGTGCGCGAGCGCGTAGTCCAGGCACTCGCCACGCACATCGCAACCCACACAGACCTTCTTGGCCTCGCGGGTGGAGCCGCCCTTCTCAGGGAAGAACGCCTCGGGATCAGTCTGCGCGCACAAGGCGCGCTCCTGCCAGGACAGCTCACCCTCGTCCTCGGCGGCTTGGACCAGCTCGATGTTCGTGATCAGCTGTAGCTCTCGCACGGCCCCTCCTCGACCCAACAATCGCCAGTAATGATGTTGATCGGACCTGTCGGGAAAATCCGCTCCTGATCCTCGACCGATAGCCAATCCCGCCTTCACATCTGCTGGGATGAGCTCTGCGCCGAAGTGATCCTGTCGGATGTTCCCGTTGGATGACAACAATGGAATTACACGCGTGTCATACGTGGAAGTCAAGCGGATCTCTGATATTAGGCATCTGGCCTGGGGTCACAAATAACGCATAACGCCCACAGCTCACTTCCAGCCTCAGCCGCGGCAGACATCGCCGGTCCGGGTGCCCACCCTCGCAGGCGGTCCCGACTCGCCCTGACAGACTGCCGCCATGCGCATCACCGCCCTGGCCGGTGGAGTGGGCGGAGCACGCTTCCTGCGTGGTTTGCGCGCCCACCTCGACCGCACGCCCGACCTGTCCGACTCCACCATCACCGTCATCGGCAACACCGGTGACGACATCACCCTGTTCGGGCTGCGGGTCTGCCCCGACCTCGACACCGTCATGTACACGCTCGGCGGCGGCATCAACGAGGAACAGGGCTGGGGCCGCGCCGACGAGACGCAGTCCGTCCAGGGCGAGCTCGCGGCATACGGGGCTGTGCCGCAGTGGTTCGGTCTCGGCGACCGCGACTTCGGCACCCACATCGCACGCAGCCAGTGGCTTGGGCAGGGCCTCTCGCTCTCGGAGGTGACCGCCCGGCTGTGTGACCGCTGGGGCCTGCCCGATCAGGGCGTGAGACTGCTGCCGATGTCGGACTCCCCCGTCGAGACCCACGTCGTCATCGACAGCGAAGACGGCGGGGGCGACGGCGATGGTGCGAGTGACANNGTCCCCGCCCGCAAGTTCATCGCCGTCGGCATGGACCGTGCCACCGCGGCACCGGGCGTGCTCGACGCGATTCGGGAAGCCGACATCATCCTGCTGCCTCCGAGCAACCCGGTCGTCTCCATCGGCATCATCCTGGGAGTGCCGGGGGTGCGGGATGCGTTGCGTGGCAGCGTCGCTCCGGTCGTCGGCGTGTCCCCGCTGATCGGTGGCGCGCCCGTTCGCGGACATGCCGACGCCTGCCTGACGGCCATCGGGGTCGAGTGCACGGCGCAGGCCGTGGCCGGCCTCTACGCGGACTTCCTGGATGGTTGGCTGGTCGACGACCTGGATGAGCCCGGTATCGGGTTCCCTCCCCGGCTCGAGGTCCAGGCCCGGCCGCTGTGGATGAACGACCTCGAGACGACCGCCGACATCGCCGGGGCGGCTGTCGATCTCGCACTGAAGCTTCGCAGGACTCCGACGGTATGACGGCACGCACCTCGGTCGTCACCCTCACCCCGCTGCTCGGGTTCCCTGAGGTGCGCCAGGGTGACGATCTTGTCGAGGTCGTGCTGAAGGCGTTGCAGGACAACGGGGTCGAGCTCGTCGACGGCGACATTCTCGTCGTCTCGAGCAAGATCGCGTCCAAGGCGAAGGGACTCAGCGCACCCCTCGCCGAGCGGGAAGCCGTGGTTGCGGCCCAGACGGTGAGGGTCGTGGCCGAGCGGATAACACCGTTGGGTGGCACCAGCATCGTGGAAACGGTCGCCGGGCCGGTGATGGCCGCTGCAGGCGTCGACGCATCCAACACCGCCGACGACTCGATCGTGCTTGTCCTGCCGGACGATCCCGACGCCGTCGCGGCCGAGATCCGCGTCGGCGTCAGAACCGAGTGGGAGGCCCGTACCGGCAACCATCTCCGGCTGGGTGTCGTCCTCAGCGACACGGCCGGGCGGCCCTGGCGGATCGGCCAGACGGACTTCGCGTTGGGGGCTGCCGGCATCGAGGTCGTCGATGACCTGCGAGGTTCAACAGACGCCGACGGGCGGCTCCTCAGGGTGACCGAACGGTGCGTCGCGGACGAGATCGCCGCCGCTGCCGACCTGGTCAAGGGCAAGTCGGCCGGCGTGCCGGTTGCCCACATCCGCGGCCTGGGTCAGTACGTCCACGATGGCGAGCCAACGTCCGATGCCACGACCACCGGCGCAAGGGATCTGGTCCGGACAGGGCCAGGCGACTGGTTCAGCCTGGGTCAGGCTGAAGCAGTGCGCGCCGCCCTGGGCGTGATGCCGGGATCGGCAGAGGCAGCTGCGGTGGGCATCCAGTCCATGAACGCCGAAGCCGTTGCGGACAGGGCGAGTCGAGCGTTGAGGGTTGCCCTGCTGGCCTGCCCCGATGCCTCAGGCCAGGTCGACGGCGACACCATTCGGCTCAGGGCGCCCGACGACTTCACGCTTGGAGTCGTCGCCACCCGGGCAGAGGTGGCACTGCACGGCGAAGGCCTGGCGACAACCCTCACTCGCACACCGTCTTCGATGCCCATCCCGACCGCAGCCCCTGCGGAGAACGGCTTGACACCTCACCCTCGTGTGTTTATCGTTTTTCAATAACAACGACAAACGATAACCGATTGGAATCACCATGGACGCCAACGGAACCGACAGGATCAAGCGAGACTGGCTCGCATTCGACCGCCTTGACTACGTAGTCGTCAAGATCGTCCTGGGCATCGCGGTGGTCGGCTCCGTCCTGTTCGGCCTCGGCGGTCCCGTCCTTGCCGCTGCCAAGGACGCGCCGCTACCTGTGTCCTACACGACCATGATCGCGAGCGGCATCGAACTGCCTCGCGGCGCGACCCACGACGGCAACGCGACGGTCGAGCTGATGCTCAAGGACGCCACCCTCGGCGAGCGCTTGACGCAGGCGCTCCCGGAGCTCCTGATTGCCGCCATGACCATTGCCGTCGCCTGGCTGCTCTACCGGCTGTTGCGCGACACGCAGGCCGGAGAACCGTTCACAAGGCGAAACGTGTGGCGTATCAACACGACTGCCCTCATCGTCGGGATCGGCGGGATGCCGGTGCAGTTCGCACAAGGCGTGGCCGACAACATGATCCAGACGTCGGGCCGCATCCCCAACCAGGGCGACCCGAGCTTTGTGTTCACGTTCGGGCCGCTGCCACTCATCGCCGGGATCGTGATCGCACTCATCGGCGAGGCGTTTCGCCGGGGTGTCCAACTACGCGGCGACGTCGAGGGTTTGGTCTGAGTGCCTGTCGAGGGCCCGCACCGCGTCGTCTGTCACCTCGACGACCTACTCGAGGCGCGCGGCATGACGTTGACCGCACTCGCGGACGCGGTCGGCGTTTCGCTGGTCAATCTCAGCATCATGAAGAACAACCGGGCCAAAGCCATCCGCTACAGCACTCTCACCGCGATCTGCCACGTGCTCGGCTGTCAGCCGGGAGAGCTGCTCAGCGTCGAGCGAGCCTGAGCCCTCACCCTGACCCGAGGCGACAGGACTCAGCCAAGCGCACTCATCGGTCTTCAGTAACCGACGAGTCGCACGGCGAGTAGCTGGTTTGTTTCATCAATACGCGCCGTGGATCCGGCAACCACGAAACAAAGCAGCTAACGAGTATCTGCGCGCGCCTAGCGGAACTGGTGCGGCAGGTGGGTGCGGGCCGCCATCCGAGGACCATGTCGGGGAGGCGCAGCACCCGCCAGCTTGAGCAGCCCTTGCACCCGATAGCGGTGTCCTGCATAGGGTTCCAGGAGTGTGGCCAGATCGTCGTCGTCAACCTCGGTACCGGTCAGTGCCCACCCGATGCTCCTGGCCACGTGATAGTCGCCGAAGCTGACCGCGTCCGGATCACCCAGCGCCGTATGCCGCACCTCGGCCGCCGTCCAGACGCCGATCCCCGGTATGGCCCGCAGCCGCCGATCCGCCTCGTCGCGGGTGAGATCCACGCACTGCTCCAACCGGCCCGCGGCGCCAGCGGCCCGAACGGCTGCCGCAGACCGCGCGCCGTCAACTCCTGCCCGCAGCCATTCCCACGATGGGATCCGGGCCCAGGCACCGGCGCTGGGGACGACCCACAACCCACGCGCGCCGCCCTCCCCCGGCGCCCGCTCGCCGTAGCGGTGGACAAGGGTGCGATAGGAACCGCCGGCCTCCTGGCCAGTGACCTTCTGAGCGATGATCGCCGGGATCAACGCCTCCAGCACCAGCCCGGTCCGGGGCACCCGCCATCCCCTGAACCTACGTGCCGCCTCGGCGACCTGCGGGTGGTGGGCGACGAAACCTGTGGTGTCGTCGAGGTCACCGAGCATGGCCGGTACCGATGCCAGCACCCAGTCGGCACCAGGGCCCCACGCGGTGGCCTCAACGGAAGGTCCCGCCACGAGACGCAAGCGCAACGCCGACGCGCCCTGCGGCGTCCGGATGCCGCGCCAGATGGTGCCGTCGGGCTCACGTCGAAACGTCGGGTCGCCCCGGCCCCGGCTCAGACCACCGACGACCGCGAACAGGTCCAGCGGCCACCCGGGCGTCCAGAGCCGCACCGAGAAGTCCATCACCGACACAGTCTCGCGCACGAATCAGAGCGCGAGGATGCCCGGCGTCCACCACGTACAATCGCCGGACTGTCGTACCTCTGAGTACCCCAAGACCTCTGAGTACCCCAAGGATCACCGTGCCCCAGAAGCAGGTCAGCCAGGACCGCAAGGCCCGCATCGCCGAGATGCAGCAGCAGGAGAAGGCGCGAGAGAGCCGCGTGCGCCTCCAGATCATCGCCGGGTTAACCGTGCTCTTGCTCGTGCTCGCTGCGGCGATCACCTACGCCGTCCTCAAAGAACGCAACAACCAGCCTGATGTGGCGATCGAGTCCATCGGTGTGTCATCGTCTGCGGCCTCGTGCGATGCGGTCACCACGGACGCGGCCACCGGGAACGGCAAGCACGTCGGACCAGGCACTTCGTCGCCCGGGACGACGAAGGTCACGTACGACACCGTGCCGCCCTCGACCGGCCCCCACTTCGCGCAGCCCGTGGCAAGCAACTCGAGCAACTTCTACACCGCCCAGGACCGGCCGAAGATCGAGGTCCTTGTACACAATCTGGAGCACGGCTACACGGTGCTCTGGTACGACGTGACGGCGGGCGCGGCGAAGAAGGCCGAGCTCGAGCAGCTCGCCAGGGTGGCAAACAAGACCGAATGGGCGAAGAACAAGTTCATCGTGTCGGCCTGGGACACCTCCTATGGCGAGCTGCCGGCCGACAAGAAGTTCGCCCTGTCGCACTGGTCGGCCACGCTGAGCGCCGACGGGACCAAGGTGGCCAGCCAGGCAGGTCACCGCGAGCTGTGTGGCGACCTGTCCGGTGCCGTCGTCAAGGCCTTCGTGCAGGAGTTCCCCCTCACGTCGGCGCCCGAGCCCGGCGCTGCCTGAGTCCGTCAGAGCCGGCGAAAGGTCAACCGCACCAACGCGTATGCCGCGTCGCTGCCTTGCGAGCCTTCGCTCGCCGCCCGCATCAGCGTCGTGATGTCGCCGTCAAGATCGCCCACGAGCACGAAGCCCAGGGCGTGCGCCCTGGCCAGCAGGGCGCGCACGTCTGCCGGTCCCACGCTGCCATCGGCACTCGCCGGCCCCAAGGGAAGCGTCAGCGAGATCAGCCCTCCGGAGCGCAGCGCCCAGGATGCCTCGCTGAGGACTTCGTCGACGTCCTCGGAGTCGCACCCGTTCGGATGCAGTCGGGTGATGACGTCCAGCGAAGCGGCGTCGACATCGAGACCCGC
>PKWT01000244.1 GCA_003132125.1 Micrococcales bacterium
ACGAAACGGGGGCAGGGCCAGTGCGGTCCGCGGCCACCAGTCAGGTGGCCGCGCCGACTGATTACAACCCGATCTTCAGGCGGTCCCCGACGTTGCGGACTCGGCGTCCTCCTCCAGCCTGGCGTCGTAGAAGTCGCCGAAGAGCTCGGCGTCCGGCGGTCGATCCTCGGCGATCGGGACCGACACCCAGGTGGTGTTCATGTAGTGCTTGAGGTGCACATTCTCCGAAACGATGTTGCCTCCCCAGGTGCCGCAGCCAAGGCTAGATGTCATGGGCATCCCGTTGTTGAACGCGCCTGCGTTGGCCTTCGACTGTGGTTGGCGCACCATGATCCTGCTTACCGGCGCCGCCAATGCCAGGCGGTGGATATGGTCCTGGCTGAAGGAGTAGATACCGCAGGAGTGTCCCTTGCCGCCGACATCGAAGATGCCGTGCATCATCTCTAGCGCCTGATCAAACCCGTCATACGGGTAGACCGCTAGCAGTGTCGTCAGCTTCTCGCTGGAGAACGGATGATTCTTGCCGATGCCGTCCCCGCGGACGATGAGGAACTTGCGATCCGTTGGGATAAGGAATCCAGCTGCCTTGGCCAGTTCGTGCGGCGAACTTGCCACAGTCTCGGGCAGTCGGTGGCCTTCCGCGTCCCACATGACGTCGCGCAGGCTCGCCTTCTCCTCTTCGGTGGTGAGGTAGCCGCCTTCCTTCTCCAACTGCATCAGCATGTCGTCGAAGATGCTGCGCTCAATGATGAGGTTGCCGTCGGCCGAACAACCGGAGCCGAAGTCGGACGTCTTGCTGAGCATGGTGTTGTGCGCCGCTTGTACGGTATCTGCGGTCTCGTCGATAATCATCGTGGAGTTGCCGGCACCCACGCCGTACGCTGGTCGCCCCGAGCTGTAGGCGGCGCGGACCATGGGTTGGCCCCCGGTGGCGAGGACGAGGTCGGCCCGCGCCATAAGAGCCTGCGACATGGGGATGTTCACCATGGTCAGGCACTGCAGAATGTCGGCCGGCGCGCCCTCGCTTTCCAAAGCCTCGCGCATGAGTCGCACCGTTTCGGCTGAGGTGTCCTTCGCCCGTGGATGCGGCGAGAAGATCACCACGTCCCGTGCCTTGATGGCGTAGATCGCGTTGCCGGCGGGTGTCAGGTCGGGATTCGTAGTGGGCACGAGACAGGCGATCACGCCGGCCGGCTTCCCGTACTTGACCAAGCCTTTCTCCGGAATCTCTTCCAGAATGCCGACGCTCTTCTCGCGTAGGGCGTCCCGCAGGACACCGCGAATCTTCATCCGCTTGCCCATCCGACTGACTGGGTCGCCCAGGCGACTCTCGGCTATGCCCATGTCGACCAGGCGGCTGAAAGTGGTCTTGTTGGACACTGCCCAAGCGACCGCCTGGCACAGCCGATCAACCCTGGCCTGGTCGTAGCCTTCGATTACTTTCAGGGCCACACGAGCTCGGCTGTAGACATCATCGAGTTCCTGCTGCTGCTCAGCAGTGAGATTTTGATCGTTGGCGCCCACAGTTCTGCCGACCTCCTACTTGCCAGATTGACGACCCGCGAGACCATCGCCGAGCCCTGAATATCAGCCGACGCTACCACGAGATGGAGAGTCAATGTACGATTCAGTACACCGATTGTACTAGGTAGTTAAAAATTTCGCTGAAACCATTGACGCGCCCAAACCCCGCGCCTATGGTCAATCGAGAGCACGAGTTGGCGCACGCCGCTGACCCGACCACGACCACAACGGCCTCGGATCGCATACCCCCGGTGCGTTGGGCCAAACGTCCCAGGTGACCCGCGACAACCAATGCGGCGCCCGGCCTTGGTCCGTTCGCCAAGACTCTTGCGGCGGGCCTGGTCTGGCCGGGTCGTGGCGGCTGATCTTCTCTCGATCGGGTGCGAGAAGCCTTCGAGAATGCGTGTGCGGTGCCTGGCGAGTCCTGGATATCAACTGAAGTTTGAGGAGCAGGTATGACGATCGACACGCAAATCGCCTCGGACCAGCCGGCGAAGCACGACAAGGGCATGACCGGTGCCCAGATGTTGGTGGCGCAGCTCGAGTCGTATGGGGTTGAGTACATCTTCGGTGTCTGCGGTCACACCAACATCGCGATGCTGGATGCCCTTAGCCGCAGCAGCATAGAATTCGTCATCACCCGGCACGAGCAGGCGGCAGCACACGCGGCCGACGGATACGCTCGCACGTCCGGCAAACCGGGAGTGCTCCTGGTCCATGTCGGGCCGGGGATGACGAACGCGATCACCGGCGTGGCGACGGCCGCGTTCGACTCGATCCCCCTGATAACGATTGCAGGTGACGTTCCCAGCTACTACCACGGGCGGCATCCGCACCAAGAGGTCAACCTGCATGACAACGGCTCGCAGGCCGATATCTACCGTCCTTTCGTGAAGCGGGCCTGGAACGTGAACCGGGTAGAGGATCTCGCCCGATTCGCGGAGCGGGCGTTCTGGACCGCGACATCGGGGCGTCCCGGCGCCGTGCTGTTAAACGTCCCCATGGATTTGTTCTCCCGCGTCGTACCGGACGCGGCCGCAGGGCCGTTTCCCCTGCCAATCGAGACCGTCACCCCCCACCTCGACGCAGGGACGGCCGAGCGAATCGCCGGGCTGCTCGCAGACGCTGAGCGGCCGCTCCTCTACATCGGAGGGGGCCTACGTAGCGCCGACGCGGTAGCCGCCCTGATCGACCTCGCCGAACACCTTGACGTTCCAATCGTCCATTCCCTCATGGGCAAGGGCGTGGTCTCCGACGAACACCCGCTGCTTCTCGGGATGCCAGGCTTCTGGGGGCTCGAATACACCAACGACTACACCTTGCACGCCGACGTCGTCGTGGCGCTGGGCACTCGGTTCGCTGAAACGGACGCCAGCTCGTGGATGCCAGACCAGACGTGGGCCATCCCGCCGTCCCGCCTCATCCAGATCGACATCGACCCGGACGAGATCGGCCGCAACTACCCGGTCGAGATCGGAGTCGTTGCCGACGTGAGCTCGGCCGTGCCGGCGCTCGCCGCGGCCGCCCGGTCCCTGCGACCCGAAGGACGTCAGCGACCCGGCGTGCGCGAGCAGATAGCGAAGGTCCGTGGCGACCTGTGGCAGCGGACTCGCGAGCTGGGATCCAGTGATGCCTTTCCGCTGCGTCCTGAGCGCATCCTGCAGGACCTGCTTGACACGTTGCCCGCCGACGCCATCCTGGTCACCGACGTCGGGTGGAACAAGAACGGCGTGGCGCAGTGCTACAAGCTCCCGGCCGAGGGCCGTTTCATCACCCCGGGCGGCTTCTCCACCATGGGTTTCGGACCGGCTGCCGCGCTCGGTGTTCAGATCGCCCAGCCTGACCGGCCCGTCATCGCCCTTGTTGGCGATGGCGGAATGAGCGCCCAACTGTCCGCAGTCCCGACCGCCGTCGAACAAGGGCTGCCCGTCATCTGGGTGGTCATGAACAACAGGGCGCACGGCACCATCGCCGACCTGGAGCAGGGCAACTACGGACACAGCTACGGAACCACCTTCACCGATCCCAGCGGGGAGTCCTACTCACCGGACTTCGCCGCCTACGCCCGGGCATGTGGCGCCGACGGGTACGAGATCGGTTCACCCGAGGAACTCGCGTCCGCACTGGGCAAGGTGCTAAGCACCCGCCGACCAGCGCTGCTCGATGTCCCCATGGTCAACGAGCCGGTGCCCACGCCGGGGCACTGGAACATCCTGGACATCTACCAGGGTCGTTTCGACTAGTCCGAACCAGGCTCGCCTGAGGTCGCCTTCGTCGAGGAAGATCCCCAAGCTGTGTCGCGTAATCCGCTGGTTACTGGAAGGAGCTACCAGCGGACGGGCGCACGCAACGCCACCCGAGCAAGACCGACTGAGAAGGACGAAACATGTCAACAGACGACAACGTGCTGCGGCCGAGCTCCGGACAGGACGTGTCCGTGCTGCTACTCAACGGGCCCAACCTGAACCTGCTGGGCGAACGCGAGCCCGGTGTCTACGGCAGCCAGTCACTAAAGACCATCGAGGAACGGGTCATCCAACTCGGAGTCGAGCTAGGGGTCAGCGTTAGCTGCGCTCAGAGCAATAGTGAGGGTGAACTCGTCAGTCTCGTTCACGGTGCCCGTCACGGCCAGGGACTGATCATCAATCCCGGGGCCTACGCGCACTACAGCTACGCCATCCGCGACGCCATCGCAGCCATCTCCATCCCGTGTATCGAAGTCCACATGTCGAACGTCCACGCCCGCGATGAGTTCCGGCACACCTCTGTTGTCTCACCTGTGGTGGACGGCTTCATCTGCGGCTGTGGAGCGTTCGGCTACGAACTAGCACTGCGGGCCCTGATCCAACAACTCGAGCGGCCCGACGCCTGACCCGGGAGGACCGGCACCGGCGGCGGCGGCGGAAGAAGCAACTTCCCAAGGCAAACATTGTCGGGACTTAGATCGTTTTCGCAGCCGAGGAAAGCCTTGGGAGCCTTGCACGTCTTCTCGAATCTATTGGATCGGACACCATGATGCGTGAATATTCACTGGCCCACCTCACTGCACTGAGCCTTACGCCACCGGAGATGGTGGACGTAGCCGCTCGGACGGGTTACCGATATGTCGGCCTCCGCCTCAATCGGGTCACGCCGACGGAGGTGCTCTACCCGCTGATCACCGACCGGACACTCATGAAGGAAACGAAGGCCCACTTGGCCGATACAGGCGTCGGGGTCTTGGACATCGAGTGCGCGCGAATGGGACCAGACACGGAACCGGAGAGCTATCTGAGCTTTCTCGAAACAGGCGCCGAACTCGGCGCCCTCCACGTGCTTACCCAACTGCCCGACCCCGATTTCGATCGGGCCACGGATCGATTCGGCCGACTCTGCGATCTCGCTAAACCGTTGGGGCTCGACGTGGACCTCGAATTCGTCTCCTGGACGGAAACGCCCGATCTGAACCGCGCGGCGGCCGTGCTGCATGCCGTCGACCGACCCAATGCCCGCATCCTGGTCGACACACTGCACTTCGACCGGTCGAACTCCAGTATCGCCGACCTCCGGCAACTTCCCCCCGAGTGGTTCCGCTATGCGCAGGTCTGCGACGCGCCGAAGGAGAAGCCGACGACCAACGAGGGACTCCTGTACGCGGGCCGCTCTGAACGCCTCTTCCCCGGTGACGGCGGTATCGACGTTCGGGGCATCCTCGCCTGTCTGTCAGAGGACATCCCCTACGCCCTCGAAATCCCCGGTGACTCGTTGGCAGCCGAAGTTGGCCTGGAAGAGTACGCACGTCGCGCCTTGCAGTCCAGCCGGGAACATCTCGACCGAGTCGCGGGGGAACGGTTGGCGCTCCCGCGGTCCAAGCTCAGCGAACAAAGGTGACGACATGACGAATGAAGACCGGACGACGACAACCGAGATGGCCGACTGGTGGGCTACCGCAATTTCTGACATCCATCCCGGGGTCATCCGGCTGCGTGGCTATCCGATCGAGGACTTGATCGGCACGGTCGACTTCGTATCCATGATCTGGCTCATGGTTCGGGGAGACACCCCGCCGCCCGGACAAGCGGCCCTGCTGGAGGCGGCACTGGTCGCATCTGTCGACCACGGGCCGCAGGCACCGTCCATCGCCATCGCTCGGATGGCGACGACCTGTGGCATCGGACTAAACAGCGCCGTCGCCACTGGCGTCAACGTCCTCGGCGACACCCACGGCGGCGCTGGCCAGCAGTGCGTCGAGTTGCTGGAGGCCATTCGCGCTGCCGAACTCGCCGGAGCTACGGAGCAGGTGGCCCTCCGAACAGTGGTGGAGGAGTGGCGTAGCCGACGCCCATACCTTCCCGGTTTCGGTCACCGCTTCCATCCAGTCGACCCACGTCGGGATCCGCTGCTTGGGCTGCTCGATGACGCCGCCAAGCGCGGTCACATCGGCGGTGAGTTCGTTCGGATCGTGCGTGCTCTTGAGGCCTATCTCAACGAGGGCAGGCAACGCCCCATCCCCATGAACATCGACGGTGCCACTGCCACTGTGTACGCCGAGCTCGGGTTTCCCCCGGAGTTGGCTCGCGGGCTGTTCGTCCTCTCCCGCAGCGTCGGTATCCTGGCGCACGCCTGGGAACAGACTCAGCGCGGCGAACGGATCAAGGGACCGATGCCGCGCTCGGTGCTGCCGCACTACATCGGACCACAGCGACCCGCCGGCGCCGCTGCCGACATCATGCACCGCGATCAGCCCGTTTTGACCGGCCAATGACCTCGGCCCCGGCCACTAATACCCCAAGGCACGTCTCCTGTACTGCCTCGGCGACGCCGGATGGAGCAGAACAACGCCGAGTACTTCGCTCAAGCCTGCACCGATCAACCGGTCGGCGCCCAAGCAGCCACTGGGCCTAACCCCTACCCCATCCCTCCATCGAGACGAATCACGGCCAGGGCGGTTCATGGTGAAATGTGGCTCCGAATTTCGCGCGGAATATCGCAAGGGGTTTCACCGCGTACAACGCGATCGCGTTCGCTGACGTGGAGGCCGAGCGGATGTCCGACGCGAACACGCTGTCGGCCACCATCAACCAGCGCACCACTGGATTCGGCGTCGCGATCGGGGCCCTCGCGCTACGCCATGCCCCCCGCTCGATGCTGCATTCGGCCTACCCGCGACGGCCACCCGCGCCTTCAACGTCGCGTTCTTCCTGCTCGGAGCTATTACCTGGGTCTCCGTCATCGAATCGGCGCAACTGGCACCTCACGCAGGCACCGGGGTGAGTGCCCCGACAAGACGGCGCGTCCACGCGAACGCCGATCACTTGCCAGAGCGCCTCTCGCGTCTGCACTGGCGTCATGAACTGGATGCCGATGGAAGGAAAGACAATGACTTGGAAACTGAGGCTGATGTGGCTTCGCGCCCACCTTCAGGGATCGCTGGTGACTCTACGACGGAAGGCCAAAGATGACTCGGCGAACTGCCGTCACGATGGGAGCCACCCGCTCTGCGTCACCTGCGTTACCGCCTACGTGCGAATGCCATAACTGGCCAAGTGCCGCGAGACGTCGCCCCCCGGGTCAAAACCCGGCGGTCACTTGGCTCGGCAGCCATGTCGGTGGGTGCAGAAGAGGCAGGACACCGCGAAGAACACCCACACGGCGTCCGGCGTCGGCGCCGGCGGGC
>PKWT01000192.1:0-5271 GCA_003132125.1 Micrococcales bacterium
CGCTGGGCACCAGCCCGGTCGCTTCTGGTACTGCCACCAAGGCGTTGACTGCGCTTGCCGCAGCCGACTACTCCTACACCGCGGTCTTCACCCCGGCCGACGCGGCGGCCTTCAACCCGAGCACCTCGTCGGCTGTTGCCTACGTGGTCAACTCGGCGACTGTGGCTGTTCCCGTCTCGAGCTTCACCTCGGCCGTCTCGGCGACCGACCCGTTGACGGTCGCCATGACCGACACCTCGTCGCAGACCCCGATTTCGTGGGCGTGGGACTTCGGTAACGGCACCATCTCGACCGGTCAGAACCCGTCGGTGACCTACGCCGCGGCCGGCACCTACACGGTGACGCTGACCGCTACCAACGTGACCGGCACCGGCAACACGGCGACGAAGGACATCACGGTCACGGCCGCCGGAACTCACGACGGTGATGACGGCCACCACGGTGACGACGGCCACCACGGTGATGCCGGTCATCACGGATGGTTCGACAGTTTCACCAGCTGGTTCAGCTGGTTCAAGTAGTCCAGCTAGTCGGTTAGCCGACAGCTGAACCAGGCGCGGGCTGCTTGGTCATCGAAGAACTTGCGATAGTTCGACGATGACAAGCGGCCCGTGCTGCGTTGGCGACATACCCGATCGAGCCTGTAGGCCAACGGTTCGCTCAAGGGCGCCGTGCCGATCCTGTTGGGCTACACCCCAGCTGCGATGACGATGCCATCAGTGAGGAATCCGGCGACCAAGCCCAGAAGCAGCCCATAGGCCAACAGGTCTGGGCGTTTGGTCCGGGCCGCGATGCCGACCAGCTGGGTGACGACATACAGGATCGATCCCGCGGCCAAGGTCAGGAAGATGACGCTGACGGGTTCGCTGGTGAACTGGTGACCCACGAGTGTTCCCACGAAGGTGGGCCCGCCCCCGATGGCGCCCATCGCCAACAGGAACCCCCAGCTCGGACGGAGAGGCTTGCCCTCGGTGTCGAGGTCGCCGGCCAGAGGGGCAACGATGCCGAAGCCTTCGGTTGCGTTGTGCAGGCCGAAGCCGATGACCAGCAGAAGGGCGAGGGAGATCTCGCCGCTGGCAGCCGACTGACCGATGGCCAGACCCTCGGCGAAGTTGTGCAGGCCAATACCCACGGCGATCAGCAGTGAGAGCCGGCGCGCGGCCGACCATGTGGCAATCCGGCTCGGGCGCCCGGCTCGGGCCTCGGTGACGCCCATCGCCCCGGGGCCGTGGCGAACCGCGCCTTCGGGGGTTGTCTGCGCCAGAGGGGACTGCCGCGCCATCCAACGTTCGTAGTACACCAGCGCCAACAAACCGGCGCCCAAGCCGAAGGCGAACAGCACCCCGTAGCCCGCAGCAGCTCCCAGCCCACCATTGCCTTCGTGCACCGAGGTCAGGGCTTTATCGATGGGAGTCCAGGCGGCTGAGAGCACGTCCCAGAAGAGAAAGAGCAGCACGCCGATGGCGGTTGCGTTAAGCAGTGCACGAAGCGCTGGTACGGGCGTGCGCAGCCTGCCGATCGGCAACCCCAACAAGATGGTGACACCGGCGATGAAGCCAAGCAGCATGGTCGACGTCAAGCTCACTGGTGTTCCTCAACTTCATTCGGCGGACGGGGCAGAGCGCTCACGTGACTAAGATAAGGCTTACCTAACTTCGTGTTCAAGTTGATGGAGTTCTGGAGAGGTGTGTCTCTGCCCACACCCTGGAGGCTGAGGATCGTCCTCCCACAATTCACCCAGAAACGCCTGTCAGGCTGCGACATCATGGACAGCCTGATCACTCTCACCGCGCAGTACCTTCTCTTTCCCATTCTGATCGCGGCTGCAGCCACCTGGCTCTTCCTTCCCCGTCAGGACCAGGTTGGGCTGGCCGTTCAGGCGATCGTGTCGGTGGTGATCGCGGTGGCGCTGATCCAGCTTGCCGCGGCCATCCACGCAGACCCCCGACCCTTTGTTGTCGACCCGTCGGTCAGACCGCTGTTTGCCCACCCCGCAGACAACGGGTTTCCCTCGGACCACACAGCGTTGGGCGCGACCGTGGCTCTCCTGGTGATGACCTACCGCAGGTCGCTGGGGGCGGTGCTGCTGGCCGCGAGCGTCCTGGTGGGGGTCGCCCGCGTGGCTGCGCACGTCCACCATGCTCAGGACATTGCGGCCGGAGTGTTGATCGCTGCACTGGCCGTAGCGGCTGCAACCGCTATTTGGCGGTGGCTGCGGCCCCGGTTGCCGGGGCGACTGAGCGAGCTGGCTTCTATGTGAGCGCAAGGGGCGCTCTCGCCGACATCACCGTCTCCGATCGGAGACTGTTGGTCCAGGGAGCACGATGCAAGTGACACGATACAAAGGAGCGCGATGCAAACGTTGACCGTCACCCCGGGGTCGAAGGACTCTCTGCAGCTTCGAGAGGTCCCGGACCCGCTGCCGGGGGAGGGGCCGGTCCTGGTCGAGTCGTTGGCAGTGGGACTGTGCGGCACCGATCGGGAGATCGTCGCGGGGGAGTACGGCCAGGCGCCAGCGGGTGAGTCGTTCCTCGTTCTGGGGCACGAGAATCTCGGGCGCGTGATGGATGCCCCACGTGGTTCCGGCCTCTCGGAGGGTGACCTGGTCGTGGGGATCGTCCGACGGCCGGATCCGGTGCCGTGCGCTGCTTGCGCCCGGGGAGAGTGGGACATGTGCCGAAACGGCCAGTACACCGAGCACGGCATCAAAGGTCTGCACGGATTCGCCCGCGACCGGTGGAGGGCCGACCCGGATGGGCTGGTGCGCCTCGACCCTGGGTTGGCTGATGTCGGGGTGCTCCTCGAGCCGACGACCATCGTGGCCAAGGCGTGGGAGCAGATCGACAGGATCGGTGGTCGCGCTTTCTTTGACCCGAAGGTGGCCGTTGTCACCGGTGCCGGTCCCGTCGGCCTGCTGGCCGCCCTTCTGGGCGTCCAACGAGGGCTCGAGGTCCATGTGTTCGACCGGGTCACTGACGGCCCGAAACCAGGCCTGGTCCGCGATCTCGGAGCGGTCTACCACACGGACACCCTCACGGACTCGGGCGTTCGAGCGGATGTGATGGTCGAGTGCACGGGGGTCGGCACGGTGGTTCTGGAGTCGATGAAGTGCGGTGCGACAGATGCCATCACCTGCCTGACCGGGGTGTCTCGTCCGGGAACGAAAACGCCGGTTGACATAGGGCTGGTGAACAGGGGTGCGGTTCTGGGCAACGAGGTGATCTTCGGCAGTGTCAACGCCAACCGGCGCCACTATGCGGCGGCTGTGACGGCCCTGGAGCAGGCCGACAAGGGCTGGTTGGCTCGGCTGATCACCCGTCGGGTCGCCCTGGCCGACTTCGCCGAGGCTTTCACTCGCCGCAAGGATGATGTGAAGGTTGTGCTCGAGATGAAGGGACGGTGACCATGGCGAGGATCGAGGACTACGCGATCGTCGGAGACCGGCACACCGCTGCCCTGATCGGCACGGATGGCTCCATCGACTGGCTGTGCCTGCCGCACTTCGACTCCCCGGCCTGCTTCGCCGCGCTGCTCGACTCACCGGAGGCCGGCCGGTGGCTGCTGGCCCCGGCATCAGGGGGATCCTGTACCACCCGCCGATACCGTCCGGGGACCTTGATCCTGGAGACGGAGTGGGAGTCGGCTGACGGGCGCGTGCGGGTCACGGACTTCATGCCGCCGCGCGACGAGGTTGTCGACATCGTCCGGATCGTCGAAGGTCTGAGCGGGGCGGTGCCCATGCATGGTGAGCTGGCGCTCCGCTTCGACTACGGCCAGGTGGTGCCGTGGGTCCGCCGGGACAAACGGGGAATCAGTGCAGTGGCCGGGCCGGACGCGGCCTACCTGGACACACCAGCTCCCCTGCGGGGTGAGAACCTGCACACCGTCAGCGACTTCACGGTGCATCCGGGCGAACGGGTGCCCTTCGTGCTGACGTGGACGCCCAGCCACCTGCCCCGCCCCAGGTCGGTGAACCCTGAGAAGGCCTTGCACGGCACCGAGGAGTTCTGGACGGAATGGTCTGGAAGGAGCCAGGCTGCGGGTCCATACAAGGACGCGGTCCAACGCTCCCTGATCACCCTGAAAGCCCTGACCTACGCACCCACTGGCGGCATCGTCGCCGCCGCGACGACCTCCCTGCCCGAGCAGATCGGTGGCCCACGAAACTGGGACTACCGGTACTGCTGGCTCCGGGATGCGACGCTGGCCCTGCAGGCCTTGCTCGCCGCCGGGTACACGGACGAGGCCGCGGCCTGGCGGGAATGGCTGCTGCGCGCCGTCGCCGGGGACCCGGCGGAGCTGCAGATCATGTATGGCATCTCAGGGCGACGTCGGTTGCCCGAGACCGAGCTGACCTGGCTGGCAGGCTATGAGGGTTCCTTGCCGGTGCGTACCGGCAACGCCGCTGCCGGTCAGCTCCAGCTCGACGTCTGGGGTGAGGTCCTGGACGGTCTCTCTTTGACGCGGAACGCCCTTCTCACCGCCACGGACGACTCCTGGGACCTGCAGATCGCCCTCATGGAGCACCTCGAGGGGGCGTGGGACCAGCCGGACAACGGCCTGTGGGAGATGCGCGGTCCGCGCCGGCATTTCACCCACTCGAAGGTCATGGCCTGGGTCGCGGCCGACAGGATGGTCAAAGGGGTCCGCGACTCCGGGCTCCCCGGCCCGGCAGACCGCTGGGCAGCGNNTTGCTCATCCCGAGAGTCGGTTTCCTGCCCCCGGACGACCCACGTGTCATCGGCACGATCGAGGCCATCCAGCGGGACCTCACGCGGGACGGTTTCGTCATGCGCTACCGAACGCAGGAAAGCGACGACGGGCTGCCGGGCGGTGAAGGCGTCTTCCTCGCGTGTTCCTTCTGGCTCGTGAACGCACTACAGGGCGCCGGACGAAGGGACGAGGCTGTCGAACTCTTTGAGCGGCTGCTGAGCCTGCGCAACGATGTCGGACTCCTGAGTGAGGAATGGGACCCGGTCGCGAACCGGCAGCTGGGCAACACGCCGCAAGCCTTCAGCCACTTCGCCCTCATCACCAGCGCCATGCAGCTGCACCATGGCCGGGCGCAGCTCAGCGACGTTCCTATCGTCGCGAGCCCGGTGCCGTGAAGGCCGCGATCAAGGTTTGAGGTGCTGCCTCACGTCAGGACGCGTCGTTGCGGACTGGGAGCGCGATTCGGAACTCTGTGCCGCCCGGGTCGCTGGTCAGTGTGAGCGATCCGCCGTGTGCCTTGACCACTGCGTACGCGATGGACAGGCCGAGACCGGTGCT
>PKWT01000192.1:5309-6106 GCA_003132125.1 Micrococcales bacterium
CGCCTGCTCGTCGGAGGTGAGCCGAACCACCACTGCGGTCCCGGCCGGGGTGTGGATACGCGCGTTGGAGAGCAGATTCGCCATGACCTGATGGAGCCGGTGCTCGTCACCGCGTACGACGAGTGGTTCGTCCGGGAGGTCGAGCGACCACCGGTGGTCAGCCCCAGCCACCCGCGCGTCGCTGGTGACCTCGATCAGCAGCCTCGAGAGGTCGACGTCCTTCTGCTCCAGTGGGCGACCGGCGTCGAGCCGGGCAAGCAGTAGGAGGTCGTCGACGAGTCGACCCATCCGTGCGGCCTGGGACTCGACGCGATCCAACGCATGACTGACTTCGGCGGGGACGGCCTCGGTATTCCGTTGAGCCAGCTCGGTGTAGGCACGGATGCCGGCCAGCGGGGTGCGCAGCTCATGGCTGGCGTCCGCCACGAAGCGGCGCAGGCGAGCCTCGCTGGCCTCGCGCTGGTCGAGCGCGGTCTCCACGTGCCCCAGCATCTGGTTGAAGGCCGCGCCGAGCTGACCGACCTCGGTTCGCGGATCGGTATCGGGCACCCGGTGGGGGAGGTCGACGGCGCCGCTGCCCAGAGCCAACGCGCTGACTTCCCTGGCTGTGGTGGTGACGCGGTGCAGCGGGCGCAGCGAGAGCCGGACCCAGCCGGCGCCTGCCAGCCCGGTCAGCAGCAGGGCTGTGGCGAAGACGATCAGCTCGGTGACAACGAGCCGTTGGACGGTCGACTCGACGTCGCGCATCGGCAGCCCGGTGATATGGATGTCACCGTCCTGGCTTCGAGTGGCCATCA